>CAZVXG010000204.1:0-2343 GCA_964631635.1 uncultured bacterium
GCCTTTCCGAAGCCCGGCGGCCATGGCAAATGATGGCTTTCCGAATGCGGCTGTCATATCTTTGGGATTGGAGAAAGGGCTAGATGGTCTTCCGGCGAGGAAACTCATGTTTGCTCTTGAAACCATTAAGACAGATGAAGAAATTAGGATCTCCTATGGAATGAAGCACACTATTAAGTGGGACGAAAACTATCAAGATCTTGGGTTCAAAGCCTTGCAAAAATACTTAAAATCTCATTCGTGGGATGCTATTTACAAACATGTCTATTCCCTTCTTTCCAGCAAACTAACACCCGGAACTTCAGAATACTTCGATGGGGTAAGCAACCAGGAAAAGTCTCTCTACATCCTAGATACCCCAATCATTCTCCAAAAACTAGCTAAAGAAGGAATGATCGCGCACAAAGATATCGGATCGATCCGCAAAGTAGGAGAACTATACAACCAAATAAACCCTTCGGGCAAAAGGCTCCGAGAGGAGGCTCTCAATCGAGCCATTAAGACGTTGGGAGAGCAGAAAAAAACCGAACTTTAAGTTCAATTTAACGTCTTAGAAGGATCTCCAGAGGAATCACAAAACAAAGCGCGGTGATCGTATAGAGCGAAAAGGTGAACATTTTGCGGCCCCAGGCGAAATCGTTCGTGCTTTTGAAGCCTTTGATACAGAGCCAAAGCCAATAAAAACCAAAGAAGGCGGCGACTGCTAGGTAGGCATAACCCGTATAGCCCAAAAATGTGAGCAGGAAGGTGGCTGGAATAAAGGCGATTATGTAGGAAACCATATGCACTTTTGTTCTATGCATGCCTTTCACCACGGGTAAGACGGGAATTGAGGCTGCGAGGTAGTCCTTATAGCGATAGGTGGCAATAGCAAAAAAATGGGGCATTTGCCAAAGGACTAAAATGAGAAAAAAGAGAAAGGCTCCAAGGTCAAAATGATGAGAGACAGCACAATAACCCACCACGGGAGGCATAGCTCCTGAAATGCTCCCGACAAGGGTCCCATAGATCGAATGATATTTTGTAAAGCTGTAGAGAACGACGTAAACGAAAAAACCGGCGGATGCCAAAAGCGTTGCCAACAGGTTCGTAAAAAGAGCCAACATCAAAATGCCGGCAAATCCCAGCGCGATGGCAAAAAGAATGGCTTTCTGTTCGGTGATCAGTTTCTGAACGAGAGGGCGATGTTTGGTTCGCTCCATTTTTTCGTCGCTTTCGCGGTCGATGTAATTATTAAAGACGCAGGCGGATGCTATGACAAAGCCGAGCCCAATCACGGTCGCTAAAAATAGGAGGAAATCAAATTGGCCTCGCGACGCTAAAACGAATGCGCTTGTCGCCGTGATGGCATTGCCCATAATGATGCCGGGCTTGGTCAGAAGGTAATAAGTCTTGATCATAAAAAAAAAATTACCATGTAAATGATTTTCGCACTATTGTTTTAAATGTGAAAAAAGCAGCCACACCGGTCCTTTTCCTGCTTCTCTTTTCTGGATTGATCTTGTTGATCTTCCTCGCGATGCAACCCATCGAGGTCATCACTTTTCTCGAACAGATAGCAATTTTGGCTCCGAAGGGATGGGTCGCTCGCGAAGAGCGCAATTTGCTCCTCATCATCCAGGCGGTCATGCTTTTGATTGTCATTCCCATCTATCTTTTTACGTTTATTTTTTCCTGGAAATATAGAAGTGGAGGAAAGGCGAAATTCGACCCCGATCTCATCGACAATCGGAATGCGGAAATTGCCTGGTGGGGCATCCCCACTGTTTTGACGATTGTCATAGCGGTTTTGACTTATGTTAAGACGGCGCAATTGGATCCTTATAAACCGCTTGTTTCTGATCAGAAGGAAAAGACGATTCAAGTGGTGGCTCTGCAATGGAAATGGCTATTCATTTATCCAGAAGAACAAATTGCCAGCGTCAATTTTGTCCAGTTTCCAGAAAAAACGCCCATTCGATTTGAAATCACTGCCGATGCGCCGATGAATTCGTTTTGGATTCCTCATTTGGGAGGACAAATTTATGCGATGCCAGCTATGAGGACTTTTCTCCATTTGATCGCGGATGAAAAGGGCGACTTCAGAGGCTCTTCAGCGAATTTGAGTGGAGAGGGTTTCGCGGGAATGACCTTCATAGCGCGGGCAAGCAGTGAAGAAGAATTTGAAAACTGGGTCGCAAAAACACAAGAAACTACAAATATGATCGATTACGGCGAATTGGTAAAACCGAGTATGAATCATCCTGTGGAACTGCATCGATCGAGCGAGGGGCTTTTCGATGAGATCCTCATGAAATATACGAAGATGTGAATATGTTTGGCAGATTGACGCTGGAAGCTTTT
>CAZVXG010000205.1:0-2339 GCA_964631635.1 uncultured bacterium
ACGAGTGCTCGCTGGCAATGGGATCCGCGTCTACATCTCGCTAGATATTTGCCCCACGCCGTTAGTTTCGTTCGCCTGCCGCCATTTCGGATGCAGCGCCGCTGTCATGATCACGGCGTCCCACAATCCGCCCCAATACAACGGCTATAAAGTCTATTGGAGCGACGGGGGGCAGGTCGTCCCCCCCCATGATACCGGGATCATCGAAGAAGTGCGGCAGGTCCGCGATCTGGCGATTTCCGATAAAAATTCGCCGCTCATCCAATGGATCGGACGGGAGATCGACGCCGCCTATTTCAAGGAATTGAAAAAACTGCAGCTCTACCGGGGAGCGCAAAATAGCTCCCTCCACATCCTCTATACGAATCTGCATGGGACCGGCATCCGGATCATTCCCGAAGCGCTCCGGCAATATGGATTCGAATCGGTAAGGCTCGTGGAAGCGCAGGCCGCACCCGACGGACATTTCCCCAATGCCCCTTCTCTCAATCCAGAAGAGGCGAAAGCACTGAGCTTGGGCGCGAAACAGCTCCTGGAAGAAAAGGGGGATCTCCTCCTCGCCACCGATCCCGACGCCGACCGGATGGGGATCGCCGTACGGCATGGCGCCAGCGTCGTGCGCCTGAGCGGAAACCAGATCGCCTGCCTCTGTCTTCACCACATCTGCTCCTCTTTGACCTCCCGCAATGAATTCCCTCCCAATGCGGGGTTCGTCAAGACGATCGTCACCAGCGAACTATTTAAAAAAATCGCTGCAAGCTTCGGAGGAACCTGCATCGATGTCCTGACTGGATTCAAGTATATCGCCGAACAGATCCGCGTCTGGGAAAACAGTTCCGGAGGGCTGCAGTATATCTTCGGCGCCGAGGAATCTTATGGCTACCTCTTCGGCACCTTTGTCCGGGACAAGGACGCCATTTCCTCTTGCTGTGTGATCTCTGAAGCGGCCCGCCTGGCAAAAGACGAAAACCTGACGTTGGTCGACCGGCTCTATGCGATCTATCGCACCTATGGCATCCATCGCGAATCCCAGATATCTCTTTCCTTCAGCGATACTCCCGAAGGGATGGATCAGACAGCTGCAATCATGCGCAAGCTCCGCTCCCATCTTCCCTCCAGGATCGGAGAGCAGCGAGTCCAAAACGTCGAAGATTACGAAACTGGGAAACTCCCTCTGCCCAGATCGGACGTTCTCCGGTTTTGGCTCTCCGATGGATCCAAGCTCGTCATCCGTCCCTCTGGAACCGAGCCGAAGATCAAAATCTATGCCGAAGCGATCCAGGAAGCGAAGGATCCTCTCGAACAGGCGATCGCCGCCTGCGATCTCCGGTTGCAGCAGCTCGCCGAGGAGTTCAGAACATTATGTATCCGCAACTAGATGTATCCGAAACTAGCGCTAATCACCGGAGCCAGTTCTGGATTGGGAGAAGCGCTCGCTACCCTGCTCGCTTCGAAAAAGATTCCCCTCTTTCTCACCGGCCGCGATGAAAAGCGGCTTCATCTCGTAGCAAAAAGACTCAAGGCCGAAGCGATGGTTCTCGACCTTGCCAAAACCCGCGCGCCGCTCCTCGATTGGATCCGGCAGAACCAGCCCGATCTCGTCATCAACAATGCCGGTTTTGCCCTTTACGGCCCCGTCCTTATGCAGGCAATCGAAAAAGAACTCGCCATTCTGGAAGTGAATGGTTCCGCCGCTGTAGAAATCACCATCGGGGCCGCCAGAGCTCTCCACGTTGCTAAAAAAAAGGGGATCATTTTGAACGTCTCTTCAGCCGCAGGAGAATTGCCCTTTCCCACCCTGGCGCTCTACGCGGCGGCTAAAGCGCTCATCACCTCGTTTTCCAAGAGTTTCGACGCTGAAATGAGTCCCTTCGGCATCCGAATTTTGGCCGCGCTTCCCGGCCAAATCGCCACTCCATTCGCCGCCCGAGCTTCTGGCGGCCTCTTTGAGCAGCGCTCTTTTTTTGCGATGAGTCCTGAGACGGCAGCCGCTCAAATCTGGAGGCAGATCGAAAAGCAAAAAGGAATTGCGACCATCGGCGCCCTCACCCGAATTGGCTTATGGCTCGCCCATTTTTTCCCCCGCTCCCTCATCGCGAGGCTCTTACGGAAAAGCATCTCGAACCGCCGGTAAGCACGCGGGCCTTAAGACCCGCGATTGTACTACCCCGCTGTGCAAATAAGTGGCAACAGTGGAGAAAGACAGGGGGCTGATACCGCGATCCATACATTTTTAACCGTTATCGAATCGGTAACGAACGCTTTACGAAGCTGTCAGTGAAACACCCTGCCCCCAGGGTTATTCGGGGTAACCTCATGAAAAACCGGAGATGATGCAG
>CAZVXG010000206.1:0-2335 GCA_964631635.1 uncultured bacterium
GTTGGGAATCAAATTCTTTCAGCACTTCGTATTCGTCACTGCAGCGATGCGGAAAGGTTATTGGCGCAGCTATGACCTGTTTTGCGAAGAGGATGGATTTTTTTATAGCTATCTGCGCCATCCGGACGGCGAATACGAGCAAATCCGCATCCGTTCCCTGACCGGGATCATCCCATTCTTCGCCTGCGATGTGTGGGATGAAGAGGAACTCAAATCCTTCCCTGATTTCTATTCCGCTTATGAATGGATGGTAGCCAAGCGGTCGAATTTAACGGATAAGTGCGTCCAGAAAATTCCCTATGCCGGAGGATCGACACATCTCTTCGGAGTTTTGGATGCGAAGGAAATAGAGCACTTTCTTACCTATCTTTGGAATCCAGAGGAGTTTCGGTCCGAATACGGGCTGCGGAGCCTTTCGAAGTACCATCAGCAGCACCCTGCCCGTTTGCACGATCAGAAGATCTGTTATGAGCCGGGAGAATCTCTGGAAAAAATCAAAGGGGGCAATTCGAATTGGCGGGGTCCAATCTGGTTTCCGATCAATTATCTGCTGATCGAGACGCTGTGGCGGTTGAGCTTCGCTTTTAAAGATGGCTTGCAAATCAAAGTACCCGGTGAAAAGCCGGTTACTTTGGCGATGATGGCGGAATCGTTTACAGAGCGTCTCCTAAACATCTTCAAGAAAGATAAAAGCGGGCGCCGAGCTTTCTATGGAGATGCCGAGAAGTTTCAACAGGATCCTCAGTTCCTGGACCATTTTCTTTTTTACGAGCACTTCCACGGCGACACCGGACGCGGGATCGGCGCATCGCACCAGAATGGATGGACAGGGCTCATCGCGAACTTGATCGATCAATTCAGGCAATAGACTTCTTGCATAACCTGCTTTGGATGCAGAAGTCGATGATTTTTCTGCAAATTTTTGAATCGAGGGAGGAGGCCTCATACCCAAATGGGTAGACTCCGATGGCTCAGTGAACAACCCAGGCAAATAAAAAAACCAGGTGCAGCTTGCGCCCACCTGGCTAAGTTTATAAAGAAGGTCTTCAGACGGCGACTAGAAGTCGATTCTGACGGTTGCGGTCAGCCCTTGAGCATAGAGGTTGCCGGTTGCTAACAGCTCTGTTCCTGGTGCAAAAGCCTGGAGAGCGCGGGGGAACATATTCTGGTTGAAGAATACCTGGAAACCATAAGAGGCCGATAGATCGACGTGCCAATTCTGATTGTCGAAATAGGAACCCCATCCCAACCCTAACTCGAGGTCGAGATGCGCTCTCGGTGCGGAGACCCTTTCTCTGCCAATGAAGTACTCACGGACCCCTGCCGCTGGCTGGAATGCGGTTTTTGACTGCACTCTATACCGGGTGTACAAGATATCGCCACTTGCATTTCCGTAGAGGCGTGTGCCACATCCAATCATCCAATTTGTGTTGAGTGCAGCTCTTGGACCTACTGCCCAAGAATGGGTTCTGGCGTAGACGTTCACAACTCCAGGAACTTGTAGGACCGGAGTGACGAAGGTGGTATTCACATAGCGGGCATGGAGATTTTGAAGGATCCAGGCGCCTCTTAGTCCAATAGCTGTTCGGAAAGTCAGACATTTTCCGACATAGTAGACTCGACCCAGGTCCAGATCTCCGATGTCCAAATTCGTGCGCCATTTTGCGTGGGCGGTATTATAGGCATTCAGCGGATCCATTATAAAGGAATGTCCCCATGATGGGAGAACTGGGGCTACTGCGCCGGCTACTGCGCCGGCCACATGGGCTGCAGATACCGATGTGGAGTTGGTGCCGTGCAACCTTGTATATTCGGCATAACTATCCCAATCATCCTTTTCGAAATTCACGCCCAGGCCCACTTTAAAACCAGGGTGATAATCGAAATCCATTTTCTCATAATTTCCTTTGACCGCAGTACCTGCTAGGAAGGAAGCGTTGGAAAGTTCATCGACAAAGGCGTACTCCATATTGTCTTGACTCATCTGCCAGTAGATGAAGCTGGCGCTTGCATAGACATCCCATGAGCAGCGCACGTCAATCCGTGCAGGCGCATTATAAGCAGGGATCAGGCAGATCGGCGGTTTCTCCGGCTCACAACATTTGGGCTTGCAGCAAGGGTTAGGGTTGCAAGTTTGCGGTGGCGGTTTGCAGGGGGGTGGCGGTGGCGGTTTGCAGCAAGGGGTTGGCGGTTTGCAGCAATTGTTTTGCGGTTGCGCAGCTTTGGAAATAGCTTGCGATTGCATAGAACTATCGTTGTCGCCAAACGCAGTAGCCGCCACCAACAGCGACGCTATCATCCATGGCGTAGTTTTGGTCAGTAAATTCATAATGTA
>CAZVXG010000207.1:0-2328 GCA_964631635.1 uncultured bacterium
TCGTGGCAGGCGATGTGGCCCGCTTCGGACAGCCGCTTTTCTCTTTAACGGACACTCAGCACATCTACGTCACGGCAAACCTAGAAGAGACGAAGATCGAGCATTTGATGCCGGGCAACCGGGTGGATATCCATATCGATGCCTACCCAGGACGCATCTTTACTGGATCTGTGTTTATGGTTCGAGCTTCAGCAGCCGGGCGCTATTCCTTGATTCCACCGGATAATGCGACGGGCAATTTCACAAAAGTCGTCCAGCGCGTTCCCGTCAAAATCCTCTTCGATCGCAATCTGGATCGGCTCTATCTCTATCCGGGGATGTCGGTCGAAGTGACGATTCGAATCCAATGACCTTCCGCCGCCCGCAATTGTTTTCATGGGAACATCCCATCTATCCATATTTCATCTTGATCAATGTTTGCGCCATCACTTTTTTGGCTGTTTTCTCAGTGGTCTCTACTATGATCGCCGACGATTTGATTCGGGGGGAGCTTGCGTTGAGCCGCACCCGTACGATCTGGATCACGACGCTCTATCTACTCGGATTGAATACGACAGTCCCCATTGCGACCTGGTTTTCGGATCATTACGGGTACAAACGGATGTACGCGATCGGAGTGTCGCTTTTTACTTTTGGGTCCCTGCTGGCCGCTGTGTCAGTCGGCTTTTTCAGCATTGCCACTGCCAGGACTGTAGAGGGGGCTGGCGCGGGTTTGATTTTTCCTGTGGGGCTGGCGCTTCTCATCCAAAATTTCCCCAAAGATAAGCTCCCTCTTATCCTTTCCCTCTATATCAGCGCCGCATTTGGCGCGGGGCTAGGGCTGGGATTGCCAATTGCTGGCTATCTCGCGCAATTCATCACCTGGAGAGCGATCTTCTGGCTCCTCTTCCCCTGCAGCTTGGCGGGACTCTTTTCCTGTTGGATGATCCACGAAGAGAGAGCGCCAATGCCTTTGAAAGGAAGCTTCGATATTTGGGGCATCGCCACCTTTTCTGGTTTTATCGTATTCCTGCTCATCGCACTCACTCTCGGTCCTCTCAAATCGACTGACAGCGGATGGTTAACGCCCTACATCCTGTTTTGTTTTGCAGCGGCTCTCCTCTGCCTGATCGCAAATCTCATCATCGAAAGCCGCCATCCCGATCCGGTCATTCCGATCGTCCTTTTCAAGGATCCTGGTTTTTCCTTAAACGCCATCGCAATGTTCCTGTTGGGAATGTCGATCTTCGCGAGCGTATCGGTCTCTACTGACTACATGCTTCACTCCCTCCGTTATGAAAAATTCGTCACGGGAAAAATCGCGATGATCTATGGCGTCGTCATGGCGGCTTGCAGCATTTTTTCCAGCCTTCTCATCAAATGGAAAGTTCCCGTCCTTTTCTTGACTCTATTCGGCCTTTCTCTGCTGATCCTCAGTTACTTCCTAAATAATCGACTCGATTGGCAAACGGGTCCGGTTCAAATCCTGCAGATCCTCCTATTGCGCGGAATGGGCGTAGGTCTATCCCTTGGACCAGTCACAGTCGCGGCCCTAACCAGCGTACCCAAAGAATTGTCCAATAAGGCCGCGACGCTCCTCACATTTTTCCGCCAGGTAGGAGGAACGTATGGGGGCACGATCTTAGCGATCATCAGCATCAAACGAACGATCTTCCATGCAGCTCGCTTTGGCGAACAGGCAAGCCAGCAGATCCCTGGCTACCGGGAAACTTACCAACAGGTCTTCGGCCATTCGTTCAGCGCATTATCCGCCAGCGCTGCACAAGCCAAAGGCCGGATCGTCGCCAACATCGAAACACAAGCCTATATCCAGGGGCAAAACGATGCGTTGATCGTCTTCGGGTATATCACTGCCGTCATCGCAATTCTTTTATTGATCCTGAATCTCCTGAGCTGGTGGAACGTTAAGAAGAGCCAAAAAAACCGTTCTACACAGATAATGAATGGAGAATAGGAATAGGCGGTTACTTTAGACGTGCGGGGACATGTCCAACGGCCTATCCCCAAAAACGATGCGTTTTCGGGGACCCCTTCGGCCTGGCATGTCCCCCGCCGCCCCCTTGAGCTTCAATCCGCTTCGCCAAATCGTCCCTCCCTCCTTGCGCGTGCAGAGCACAGCCGCTGCGTCGTTCGGGCCCGCTCGCTTCTCTCGCTCGATTTCGCTTTGCGCCTTGAAGCCTCTGGCTGCGATGGCGCGTTCACTTCGTTCACGTCGCACATCGCAGGGCTAGTTTCGGATTTCTCCAGACTCTATCATCACTAGATCCGAGGTCGTCATTAGGGATTGCTTTTTCAAACCGGATTAGGGATAAATTCAGACCCATTGGC
>CAZVXG010000208.1:0-2305 GCA_964631635.1 uncultured bacterium
TGTTTTCAGATCATCGACTAAGAGCAGATCGGTATGGTCGAGATCGTTGAGATGGCGCACCACTTCCGATCCGATCCTTCCTGCGGCGCCTGTAACGATGATGATGGGGTGCGTCATGGCAGGCATTATCTCGATTCTGTGCGATTCTTGGCGAGCAAATCCAGAAGAGTCGCGAAAAAATCCTCGAGCGGCATTCTCTTCTTATGAATACCAGGAAGAGATGGGGCGATTGAGAGAGCAGAAAGGGATCAGGGCGGGATCGACCGCTGGCGGTTTGCCCAGGCAAAAGAATGCCGTTCCACTGCCGGTCATCGTGACAGAATCAAATTGCATGGCGTCCAGCCGATTCTTGAACGCGATGAGGCGCGGCTCCAGGCGAAATGCGGCAGGCTCGAGATCATTGAAAAAAGAGCCAGCTCGCAGCGCTTCGCGAGGATTGCGATTCGGCAAGGCGTCTACGCATGTCTCTTTATAGACGAGGGGCGTGGAAAGGCCGAAAGAGGGCTTGGCCAGCCATCCCTGAAGCGGCTGCGGCAAGGAAACGGATTCGAGGATTTCCCCCCGTCCTGTGCAATAGGCCGTTCCGGTAGAAAAAAAGAAAGGGACGTCCGAACCTAACCGGGCTCCCATAACGGCTAGCTGCTCCACAGCCGCGGGGCCATTGCATAGCTGGTTCAGCCCCCACAACACCGTCGCTGCATTGCTGCTGCCTCCCCCGAGTCCAGCTCGCATGGGGATTTTCTTTTCCAAATGAATATGAACAAAGAAAGGAAAAGGGAACATCTGGCGGAACAAATCGAGCGCTTTCCAAGCGAGATTGGAGCTGTCGCACGGAAGTTCTGGATCGGAGCAGCTGAGCGCATCTCGCTCAGCTTTTTCGATGATGACTGTGTCGCAAAGATCGATCGCTTGAAAAAGAGAAGCGATCTCGTGATACTGGTCCGATCGCTTCCCAAGGACTCGAAAAAAAAGGTTGAGCTTGGCTGGAGAAAAAAGAATCACGGCTTATACTATTTTGAATGGTAGTATTACGTAGGTGTTTCCTCTTCTTTTGCTGCGCCTTTCTGCCCCTCTTCTTTTGCTGCGCCTTCCTGCCCCTCTACGGGAATGGGAGCCGTGACGGTTTCCAGGCCCGTTGCAACTACACCTTCCGGGATAATGTTCAATTGGCAAGCGGCTGGGATCCCTTCCTTCAGCTTGAGCGTAATTTTATGGACGCCCGTTACTTTGATCGGTTTGGCGACCTGGACATATTTCTTCTCGACGGAAAGGCCTTTCTCCTGAAAGAGAAGAGCGATGTCGGCAGCGGAAACCGAACCGTACATATGTCCTTCCGGATCGACTTTGACTTTTATCTCGAGGGTAATCCCTCCGATTTGCTGGGCCAGGTCATCCGCTTCCTTCCGATCGACCACTGCCTGTTTCTCCCGTTCAGCCCGCAGGCGCTCTTGTTTGCGCAGCGTATTGGGGCTTGCGATCACGGCATACCCTTGCGGGAGAAGGAAATTGCGGACGTGTCCCGGTTTTGCGGTGACGACTTCCCCTTTTTTGCCAAGTGCTTCCACGTCTTGTAGCAATAACAGTTGTTGTTTCATCTTTTACTCCTTTGCTACAAAGGGAAGCAGCGCCATGTAGCGGGACTGCTTGATCGCCTTTTTGAGCATCTTTTGATAAAAATAGGAGACGCCGGTGATGCGCCGAGGGAGGATCTTTCCGCGCTCCGTGATGAATTGCTTCAAAGTCTCGATATCTTTGTAGTCGATCGTCTCAGCTTTGATCGCTGTAAAGGGACAACTCTTTTTCTTTTTCGCAAAGGGGGAGTCGGTGCTGCCAGCATTGCTGCTGCTGTTATAGGCTCGTTTAAAATTCATGACTAGGCCTGGGGTTTAAGAGGTTTGAATTCGAGGGTTTCCAACACCTTTTCGACTCGCATGGTCATAAAGCGGATCAGGTCTTCGTGCAGTTGATAATCCTTCCAAAGCTCAACAATAGCAGGCGTTGGAGCAGTGAAGTAGAGAAGGTAATAAAATCCCTCCCGCTTCCCGTCGATTTCATAGGCGAGCTTGCGCCGCCCCTGTTCGTGGATTTTGTGGATCTCGCCCCCTTTCTGGACGATTCCTTCAGTAATTTTATCGAAGGCTTTCTTACGGGAATCTTCGCTGAGCGTCGCGCTCAGGATATACATCCCTTCATAAAGGCCTTTTCTTTCCTTGGGCATTTATTCTCCAATGCTTGGGTTTGATGGAATTTGGTTCGCAAAGTCCATCGCACGGTTTAATCCTTGTTCGAGCCAAATCTCACTGGC
>CAZVXG010000209.1:0-2286 GCA_964631635.1 uncultured bacterium
GAAAGCAGCCCGGTCGTAAGGCGGGCGAGCAGGGCAGATGGCTAGACGGCGCCTGTTTGTTGAAAATAGGCGCCTGCACTTGCGAAGGGACCGAAAAAGAAGAAGACGAGGAGTTCGCCGAGTCCGAGATAGCCGAGTGGCTTGGGTCCTCCCGTATAGAGAATGCCCAGGAGGATGCAGAGGGCTGCTATGGGAAAACTCCAGAGTCCCGCCGCGATCATCAAGGGGATTGCGAACAGGAACGCGCAGGCGAACGCAAGGATAGCGGCAAGCAGCATCGCCCTGGGAGAAACCCATCCTTGCTGTACGGCTCGTTTTGGGCCGATTCGAGCTGAAGTATCGGCGTTCTTGACGAAGTCGAAATAGTCATTGGCGTAATTCGTGCCGATTTGGATGAGAAGAGAAAAGAGGAGGGTCAGGAAAAGGATAGGTATGTCGATCGGCGCTTCCCTGGCGGCCAGGCAGGCGCCGATCAGGACGGGGCTCAGGCTCGCGCTCCAGGTTCTCGGCCTGGCGCCCAAAAAGAAGGCTTTAAGGGATCGGCCAAAAATAACTCGATCAATTCTCGAGGCAAAATTCCATTCATCTCTCGACGATTTCTGCTTGCAGAGATCTCTCCCAATATCTGCTGCGCAAAAATCCTCAAGATCTGAACGGTTTTTCTCCTCGATAACTGTGCGACTTATTTCTGGCCGATCCCTAAGGGCGCTTGGGGAAGCGGACGAAGTCGGGTTTTCGCTTTTGATTGAAGGCATTTCGCCCCTCCTGTCCTTCTTCTGTCATGTAAAAGAGCATCGTTGCGTTGCCGGCGAGTTCCTGGAGTCCTGCCTGGCCATCGCAATCGGCGTTGAGACCCGCTTTGAGACAGCGGATCGCGATCGGAGAATGCTGGAGGATCTCGCGGCACCACTGCACGGTCGTCTCTTCGAGTTTTTCATAAGGGACGACGCAGTTGACGAGTCCCATCTCGAGCGCTTGCTGCGCGCTATATTGGCGGCAGAGGAACCAGATTTCACGGGCTTTTTTTTGCCCCACGATCCGGGCCAGGTAGCTCGTTCCATAACCGCCGTCGAACGATCCGACTTTCGGTCCTGTCTGCCCGAAAATGGCGTTGTCGGCAGCGATGCTCAGATCGCACATCACGTGCAGGACATGTCCGCCGCCGACGGCAAAACCGGCGATCATGGCGATGATCGGCTTGGGGCACGATCGCATTTGCCTTTGGAAATCGAGGACGTTCAACCGATGGACGCCTTGGGCGTCCGCATAGCCGGCATTCCCACGGATCTTCTGGTCGCCTCCCGAGCAAAAGGCCTCTTTTCCCTCTCCGGTCAGGATGATGGCTCCGATTGTGGGATCGTTGCGCGCGTCGTTAAGGGCATGGCTCATCTCGTCGACAGTCAGGGGCCGGAAGGCGTTGCGTACTTCGGGGCGGTTGATGGTGATTTTCGCGATGCCGTCCCATTTATGATAGCGGATGTCGGTATAGGAGCCGAAGGGTTGCCAATTCATAGAATTTTCTCCTCGATAATGGTTGCAAAAGCCTTGGGATTTTCAAGATGGACTGCATGTCCAGCGTCTGGAATGATTGCTGCATTTGGATACAAAGCCCGAAACTTCTTATCCCTTTCTCCAACGACATGGAGCGCTTTCTCGATGTTCAAGACTGGCTGCCGGCCGAGGCTGTAGTGCATGAGGGCCGAAGCGAGCGCTCTGATATTTTGGTTGCGGCGCATCGAAAAATCGGGTTTAAAACCTGCAAAGAGCGGTTGATCGTACCATCGTTTTAGAAACTCGTCAATCGGCGATTCCAACAGCAGTTTTGCCCAAGCGCCGTCGCTTGCGAGCCGTTTCGCCTTTTCCTCTTCAGTTGTAAGTCCAGGGTGAGCGGATGCGATGAGGAGCTTTTCAATCCGTTTGGGATGGCGCAGCGCATATTGCATGGCGAGGCGTCCTCCCATCGAGTAGCCGATGAGATGGAATCTCGGAAATGGCGGCGCAAAATCGAAGGTTGGGGAAAATGGCGCATCGCCATGTCCAGGCAGATCGATGCAGAGGGAAGGAATATCGGGCAGGTAGGAGAGAACCCGCTGCCAATCGTGCCGATTGCCGAGAAATCCATGGAGAAAGATAAGGGGTAGGCTGATACCGCGATCCATACATTTCAATGAAATACTCTGCTGTTCCCAGGGTTATTCGGCGGGGTAACCTCACGAAAAACCTGAGATACTGCAGTCGAAGAAGTTGACGGCGCTGGAGGAGGTGGTGGCGGCGCTGGAGGAGGAG
>CAZVXG010000210.1:0-2284 GCA_964631635.1 uncultured bacterium
TCATTGGATCGAGATCTTAACAGTTCTTCTCTCTCCTGCCAAGCGTTTTGATGGACAAGCCATTCCCGCTGTGAATTTCTCGATGGGATTCCAGATATTGTCGATTGTTAATTAAATGCGCGGTACATGAGAGGAATGACCCCATCTTTTATTCCATAATAACCGAGAAAGAACGGAGCCACTAAGTGCGGACCGAGAACGCATCCTGCATAAGCTGCCATAACAACGGTCAGGCATGTAGAACTCACTAGATCTATTCTTTCCCTGCGTTCAGACTGTTGTAGCTCCGAGTCGGAGGAACATGCGTGCCGCGCCCAGGCTCCGAAAACCGCCCCAGATAAAGCCACCGCAGGGTTGCTGGCATAAGCGCAGTAAAGAGAAGCAGTCTTCACAACGCTGTCCAAAACGTCGAGATTGTTCGTAGACACACGATAGCGTGGAGTTGGACGAAAGACGCTTGGCTCAGCAGTGAAATCGACTCGAAAATTCATGACCCCCCAGGAATGTTTACGATGAAGCATTGTACTTCATTATGCTCTTTTAAATCAATCCTTAATGGTATAACAAAAAAATCTTTACGGAACTATACTGGTAGATACTGACGCTCTATTAGGGAGTGTACCGAAAAGATTCTTCTGTCGATTTTCGGGTTCTTTTGAGCCGATTTTCGACTTCAAACTTTGGGGGTAATATTAAATTCAATATGTCCCCCAAAGCTTTGAATCGAAAAGCGGCCAAAATAATCCCGAAAAGCGACGAAGCAATCTTTACGGCACACTCCCTATGATGGAAAGCAGCACCCAGCCGGCGAGAAGAAGCAGTAAACAGCCCATCGATTTCAGGAAAAAAACCTGATATTTTTTGAGGTGCGGAAGAAAATGGCGATGCGTCAACATGACCGAAAGGAAAAAGAACCAGGCAAAAGCAACTGCAGGCACGAGAATACCATAGATGACTTTGCTCAAAAACGGCGTGTCGGGAGTGATGAATTCCGTAAATAAGCTGAGGAGGAACAGGGAGGCTTTCGGATTGAGCAGGTTCGTCAAGAAGCCCGCCACAAATGCATTTTGGCCAAGCCATTTTTTATCAGGAGCTGCAGAGCTTCCTCTGTCCGGTAAAAGCAATCTAACGCCGAGATAAGCGAGATAGAGCGCTCCTGCGCTTTGAATCAAAGAAAAAAGCCACGGGTAGCTTTCGAGGATGACGACAATCCCCATCAGGCAATACAAGATGTGGATCACGAGAGCAGCCGCAATCCCTGCCGCACAGAGGATCGCGGCGCGGCGCGATCCGCTTAAACCATATCGAATCACGATCGCAAAATCGGGGCCCGGGCTCATTGCCCCGAGTAGATTTATCAATGCAAACGTTGCAAATTGGAAGATCATCGACATATCATTCTAGATTGCATGGAAGAAAAAATCCAAGGCGTTTGTCTGCAAGCGATTCCCTATCTGGGCAAAAGCCGCATCTTGAAACTCTTCACCCAGGAAGCGGGATTCCTCACACTCATGTCGAAAAAATCATCGCTTGCCGCCCTCTCTCCATTTTGCATTGCTGAATGCGTCTATAAAAAGAGGCAAAGTGAAATCTACACGCTCATCGACGGCTCAATCCTCGATAGTTTGCTCGGGTTGCGGCAATCCTACCCCACGCTGACAGCCGCTGGCGCGATCGCGCAGGATCTGCTCCGGTCTCAGCTTCCCGGCAAAGCTGCGCCTGGGCTTTACGATCTCCTCTGCAGCTATTTCATAAAACTGCCGCAGTTCGAGAATCCAGCCATCCTCTCAGCCAGCTTTCGCCTGAAATTACTGCTGCACGAAGGACTGCTGGCGCTCGAAGACGAGTGCGCCCGATGTTCAAGCCAGGCATCCATGCTGACGCAAGGAGAGAGCGTCTGCCGATCGCACGCCTCCCTCCCCTCTTTTGCATTCGACAAAGAGGAATGGCAAACCATCTGTCATCTCACTTTTACCCGCCAATTTTCGCTGCTGCAAAAGATCGATCTCTCCTCTTCCCTGCAAAAAACGATCGACGCCCTATTCGAAGAACGGCTGAAACACTAGATTTTTGTAGGTACCTTAGGGTATACGGGCGGGGTAGCAATAGATTATTTTAAGCCGCTCAAACGGCTCGCTTCGGCTGCGAAACGCACCGAAAGGGACCCCCTCTCGGCGAGTTGCTCCGCAACTCGTCCTACCGGGGCGGCGATCTCGGCCGATTTTCTCAAAACGAAAAAATATCGCCCTCGATTCGAGTCCCTTCCGCGAGACGCTCAAGCGGC
>CAZVXG010000211.1:0-2274 GCA_964631635.1 uncultured bacterium
CCCGGTAGATTCATTTCTGACAGGTGAGGTGCATTATAGGATCTTTAAGAAAAGGACCTGAATAAATGAAGATATCCGGGACCCACCGGAAAGCACTCGCAGAAAATGGACAAAGTCCAGTAAAAGAAGCCCCCATAGGCGTTTTCGACTCTGGCCTTGGCGGATTGACGGTCATGCGAGAAGTATTGCGCTATCTGCCGCATGAGCATGTGATCTATCTCGGCGACACAGCGCGGCTCCCTTATGGCAATAAATCTCCCGGGACCGTACTGCGCTATACGTTGGACAATGTCTCGTTCTTCCTGGAACAAAAGATCAAATTCCTCATCGTCGCATGCTTTACGGCATCTTCCCATGCTTTAAGGGAGCTCGAGCAGCGGCTGCAAATTCCTGTGATCGGGGTGATAAAATATGGGTTGAATGAGCTTTTAGCTTCTACGAAGCTCAAGCGAGTCGCTCTTCTCGCGACAGCCAGCACGATCAAATCTGGCATCCTCCAATCTCTGATCCATAAGCATGATCCATCGATTGCCGTCTTTCCTGCCCCTTGCTCTCTCTTCGTCCCATTCATCGAAGAGGGATTGTCAGATCATTCCGCGTTGCGCTCGGTTGCGCATCATTATTTAGATCGTTTGAAAGACATCGATGCTGCCCTGCTGGCTTGCACCCACTACCCTCTGATCCAGCCGATGATCCAGGAGGTCTTGGGTAATCATGTACAACTCATTAGCCCGGCCGAATCTTGTGCAATCGCGGCAAAAAATTTTCTTTCCTCTCTCGATCTTCTGAATCTTCAAAAATCAAAGCCGTCCCATCGATTCTACGTCACCGATGATCCGGAAAAATTCCGGTTGTTGACTGCGTCTTTTTTCGGTTCGGAGATCGACGAGGTAACATTACTCAATCATTGATTGAAAAAAACAAGAATTTGTGAAATTCTTGTTTGCACCAACCTGATCTTTAGAGAGGGGAAAAATGTCGCAGAAGAAAAGAATTTTGTTAATCGAAGATGAAGAAGACATTGCAGCGCTCATCAAACTACAGGCAGAAATCACGGGTTACAAGCTCCACGTGGAAGTCGATGGCATCAATGGTTTCCGTGCGGTTGAAAGGGAAAAACCCGATCTGGTGATCCTGGATGTCATGCTTCCTGGGGAAAATGGTCTCGACGTATGCCGCAAGATGAAAAATTCCCCTGATTTGAAGAATATTCCGGTCATCATTCTTTCGGCTAAAGGGGAGGAACTCGATATCGTTTTAGGACTGGAGCTGGGAGCGGATGACTATGTTCCAAAACCTTTTTCTCCAAAAGTACTCTTCTCTCGAATCAAGGCGGTCTTGAGAAGGGGTAAAGAGCCTGATAAACTCGCGAAAGCCATCAAGTTCAGCGACTTTACCCTTGAAATTGACCGGTATATTCTTCGTAAATTTGATAAAATGATCCCGCTGACTCTTTCTGAATTCGGCATTCTGCGGAGACTCGTAACGAACCAGGGGAAAGTCTTAACGCGCAACCAACTCCTGGACGACATCAACAACGATGACGCCTTCATCGTAGACCGGAATATCGACGTGCACATCGCCTCCTTGCGCAAAAAACTGGGGCCGTCATTCGATTGGATTGAAACCGTTCGAGGCATCGGCTATCGGTTCCGCGACGAGGCTGGCGTAGCGGTTTAGAACGCGTTTCCTAATCATTGATCACCCGGCAAATGCCATCCTTGAGGGGCGTTTTACCGAAATTGATCAATAGTCCAAACCGAACTTTCAATAAGCGCATATGTGTAAAAAGCTGCGCATTTCTCGACGTCATCGCTCAACATAGGCAGACTTGGATGAAACAAATAGAAACGAAACGGTTGATTCTAAGCGAGGAGTGGAAGCCAGAATATTTAGCTCCTTTTACTGCGATCAACCAGGATCCGAAAGTAACAGAATGTCTCTTCAAGCCGCTCACAGAGGCTGAAACGGCGGCGATGATAGAAAAAATCCAGAAGCATTTCCAAAAGCATGGGTTTGGTTTGTTCGCTTGCCTCCTTCGGGAAACCTCAGAATTTATCGGATTCATCGGACTCAATATACCTGATTTTACAGCGCCTTTTACTCCGTGTGTCGAAATCGGATGGCGCCTTTCCTCTCATGTTTGGGGAAATGGCTATGCAACCGAAGGCGCCCGATCCGTTTTAAAAGCGGGTTTTGAACAATACGGGCTTCAAGAGATCGTCTCTTTTACCGTTCCTGCAAACTATCGGTCGATACGGGTCATGGAAAAAA
>CAZVXG010000212.1:0-2247 GCA_964631635.1 uncultured bacterium
TTTTTTCTCGATTAAATAGAAGAATGAGATATCTCCATCTGGAGGAACATGAATCGGCGACCATTCATTTGGCAGCATCAAAAACGCTTTTTCTTTCATCCATTTCTCCTGATCGATGCGCTGGACGGGCTGTTCTTTCCGTACGAGTTGAAATTGTCCTTTTAAATCTGTCTTTTCCTGAACCCAATGGGAATCTAAAGGATCTCTTTGTAAAGCGTCGAAGGCCAGCTTAGCAGGCGGCAGCATCCGATAAGAGGCGTAGAGATCGTCCGTCCAAAGCTGGCCTGGCGTCGCTTTTTCAATCGCCTCGAATACTTCAGAAAAAGCGAGCTTTATTAGCTGGTCCTTTGCTTCGGCGTAGGCCAGCCACTCTCCTGCCTTTGTCTTGAATTTGGCAGGCGATTTTTCCCGGACCTTCAGATATTGATCCTGAAGATAGCGGTCTGCAATCTCTCCGATCAGCCCCTGATGTTTGGCCTCTTCGAACGTGAGAACATGTTCCAGCATGGAGTAAGATACGCCTTCGATCCGATACAAGGTCAACGCATCTCCAAAGTAAGAGGCCAAGCTATTTTTCGCCTCTTCCTCTCCATCGGCCGCCCTCGCGAGCAACTGGCTAAACGCTCCAGCCTTCTCAATATGGGACAAAGACACTGCTTTTCGGGAAGTGCGAATCGTCTGTTCTTGAAAAGGAGCAGCAGCCAGGGCCTCTTCAACCCATTCAGGATGCCGGTCCAAAAGACGAAGCCGGGCGAACGCATCGACCTGAGAGCGCTGCAAGGGTTGAAGTTTCTCTAAACACCGGAACAGTTCCTCGCGTGAAGCTGGCGCCGCTAAGAAGGGAAACGCATGCCGCATCTCTTCCCAATTCCGTTCCTCGCACTGCCATTCCCAGATTTCTTTCACGCTTACGCGTAAAGCCGTTTCCGGAAGAGAAATTTTTGCGACTTTTGCGTGGAAATGGACTTGGACCAATTCGGGATGCCGTTCTCTGATCTCTTCGATGGAATAAAAATCGGAAGGAAGGGCAAGCGGATCTTTCAAAGGAGGGGAGACTGCGTGCAGATAGATTTGGAATTCAATCAGATCCTGCAGATTTTTCAATCGGAGGGCGGCAGGCCATCGATACAAACTGATCAGAGCCGTCTCGCGAGCGTAAGAAGTAAAATCCCGATAGGGAAGGCGGTCGACAAATGCCGCTTGGGCAACGCCTTGAAAATAGCGGCGGAAAAGGAGGATGTTCTGCCACACTTCCGCAGCGCTGCTTTCATCGAAACCGAGGGTCCTCAAATGGTGGCTAAATGATAGTTGGGGATTGGCTTTTGCCATTTCCGGCTTTTGCATCGCCGTTTGGAAATTGCAGAGCAAATCACCCTTCGCCTCTTCAAGCGTTACGCGAAAGCCCTTCATTTTTGCAGCTCGCGCGGCGTTCAGGATGAACTCAGAAGCCAAATCGATAAAATCGCGGCTGAACCAATCGGCCAAAGAATGGAATCCAAATAGAGATAAGTCTTCGTATTGCAGTCTTGGATCTCCCTTTATCCCGCCGAACTGCCGCTGTTGAAAGAAGAGGATGCGGCGAAGCGATTCAGGCGTCAAATAGCTCTGTTGCTGATAAAGGCGGGAAAGCAGAGAAAACGTGACGGGGGACGCTTCGGTCTCCTTCTTCAGGTTGCCCAGCTCCCGGTTCATTGCCGGAAGGAACCGCTCCCATACGCCTTCGGCATTCAAAATGGGAATTTCGGGATGTGCGTAGGGACGGAACCGCTTCACCCGATCGAGGCGCGCTCCGAATTCCTTTTTCAGGGAATCGAAATAGGAGGCTGCCAGGAGATCGGCCAATCCGCTGCGGAGAAGATCGTACCGGATTACGCCGTTGTTGCACAGATTGGGAATGGATCCCGATCGATCGAAATCCTCCCGGTCCGAAGCGATGAAGCGGGAGAGCGCCTGCACTTGTGAAAGCATCAACTCCGAGCCGTCGACAGCATGGGCCAGGAGGCGATCCTCCCTCTTCTCTCCTTGAGAAGAGACGGTGGAGAAAGTCCCGAAAAATGAGAAGGAGGCGATGATGACGATAGAGATGAAAATGAAAAAATAGCGTTGATATCTGCGAAAAAACTCAAGCATAGGTCTTTCCCTTCAAGAAAAGACCATCACGATACCAAAACACTTTATTTTCGCACCAGCTTAGAACCAGTTGCAAAACTCGCTTCCTTGCACAAATTCGATGATTTTGGCATCGGT
>CAZVXG010000213.1:0-2238 GCA_964631635.1 uncultured bacterium
AGATCTCCTCGATATCTTCAGAGGCAAGGCGGATGCATCCATCGCTGTCGTATTTGCCGATCTTGCTCCGATCTTCCGCAAGCTCGTGTTTACTAGGATCTTCGACCCAGGGAGCGCCATGGAGGCCCAATCCCTTAGCCGACTCGGTGCATCCTTCGAGCTCTTTATCGAAGGGAAGCCAGCGGGTGCCGAACACCCGGACCATCTCGATCTTCTCTTCTTGGAAAAAGCCCATGATACCCGGCTTGTAGATCGCGATCTTATCTCCGAACGTATATTTTCCGATCGGAGTCAGGAAGCCCGACTTTCTCTTCGCGTCAGGCCGTCCTACTCCGACGTTGTAAGTCTTCAACAGCACCCGCTCATTTTTATCTAAGTCGATATAATAAAACCACATACGACATCTTGAAAGATCGATGAGCAAATAAAAATTGAGATTTTCATCCTTTTTGAAGACGTTGAATCGGTCTCCAGGAGAGACTTTTTGGGAGAAATAATCTGGTTTGCGGTTCAAGCTGCGGGCGATGAAATGACGGGACGTATTGTAATAGGAAGCGTAATCGGCTATCCAGGCGGGGCGCCCTTGAATCCAGGGAACCCGGCTCGTATAGGAGACAGTTTCTACGATCGGCAATTTGGAGGAATCGCGAGCGAAAAGCTGTTGGATCCGGTCGACATTTGGAAGATCCTCTACTGCGGCTGCAGCAGGGGGCTGGACGACGGGCACTGGGATGGGTACAACGGGGCTGGCTACCCTTTTTTCCTTTTTCGGAATTTCCTTGATAGGGAGGATGATCTCTTGAACGGTCTCAGGTTTAGCCTCTTCGACTTGCAAAGCGGAAGGCCGCTTGAAATAGCCGATGAGGCCTATGCCCGCAAAAAGAGCCGCTCCGCCTATGAGAAAATATTTTGCAGCCGACACGGAAATCTCCCAATGAATTTTTTTTCCTCTCTTCGAGGAGACCCCCTGCCTGTCTCGCCAGTCTTCGACAGAGGGCCAGCTTTTTTCAAAAGCAAAGATAGGGCCAAGTTCGAAGCTCGGCCCCAACCGCCAAAATCCCAGGCCTTAAGGCCTGGATTCACTACCGAACCCGATTATCCTTTAGAGCGGGCAATTTTTGCAAGAATATCTGCAAAGTATTAATAAATAAATTTATGATTATATTAAAGAAACAGAAAAACAACACTTTGAATTTAATGGATGGATTTCAAAAGCAAGTAAATACTCACAATCCCAAAAGCAACCGGCGCCTGCAAGCGGGATCACTTCCATTTTTCCACCCAGATGACTCTCAATCTTGAGGCTGCTCTCGAAAAGAATCGGCTTCGCGTCTCCGAAATAACGCTCCAGGCTCTTCGGTTTCACGGCGAGCCCCTCGACTTGCGCGCTATCTGCATGGATATAAAAAGAAAATGCCAGAGGGACATCGAGCTTTAATCCTATGAAAAAAAGATCAAGGATCATCTCTTCTGGTTCTTTCGCTCTCATTTTTGCTTCAAACCAAACGTCTGGCATGGCAAACGGAGAACCCCATCGATTTTCATGATGTTCGATCGGCCGGATGCCGAATCCGCTGGAAACGCTGAGCGGAAAAGCTTGCGGCCCGAACGCGCGGACTTCTGCTCGAGGCGAAAGGATAGCTCCCAGCGAAGTGCGCTCTCCTTCGAAGCTCATGCTCGTGCGAAGCCGTCCTGCTTCGAGCAAGGGCTTAGCAAAGCGCTCCTGCCGTTCCAAGCGAGGCAATTTCTGTAAAAGAGCGTGAAAAAATGGATCGACGCCAGCATGGATTTCTATCTTTTGCTCTTGCCCCAAAGCGCGCTTCAGCATTGCGACGCTTAAGCTAGCTTCACTTTCGTCGTACTCCCCTTCTTTACACCAGATCCAAGGGAAATCCAAAGGGAGAGAAGAGGCGAGCCGCTCTGCCGCCTCTTGTTCCCCAGCCAACGCCCACAACAAAGAGAGTTGGCATAGATCGGAGATAGGGGACGGAGCAAAGCTGGGAATGAATGGAGGGGCTGCATCTCCCCTCTCCCTCATCATAAGATGAGTCAATACTGCCTCTAAAGGCTCATGGTTCCTGCGGCGATTTTTGACAAAAGAAGCGGAGGCCCAAAGCGCTTTTAGGCCTCTTTGCGAAAGAGAAACAGATCTTGACGAAAGCTCACCAGAAGCTCGAGGGAGCGCGAGCTTTGTCATTCGATCAGTTTTCTCATTTTCTTGCCAGGAGTGAACTTCAC
>CAZVXG010000214.1:0-2231 GCA_964631635.1 uncultured bacterium
CATTATCGGGCGCGATGAAACCAAAGCCTTTTTGAACATTGAAAAATTTAATTGTGCCTTTAGATTTTACCATTTTAACTTCCTAACTTTCTTACTGTTGTTCTAGAGCGAGACTTTTCTGAAATCTCAGCGCTAGCGAGTGTATAGGGTTCGCTGTTTTTTTACTTGTTTTTTTTTTCAAATTGTTTGTACCGGGTAAAGGACCATGAGCTTATAAGCACTGCTTTGGTCCAGGTTTTGGAACACGAAAAAAATAATGGCAAAAATGGCGAGGATGTGTAAAATTTTAGTATCAAAGTGACAAAGCTGTAAATGTCATAGCAAAAAAAAGTAGGTAACGATGGAGTGTTCAATGGGTTGCATACATAGTCTAGCACGGGGTTCCCATCCATCTGCAGCTGATCCGGAATGGGAATTGGTTGACAATTCATTAGTTGACAATGCAAGAGAAGACCAAGACTTGGTAAGGGCTACGATAGTGGTTGCGGGAGAGGTATTTGCTGATGGTGTCATTAGCGGAGCGAATGCCGAGGCGGTTGCCGAAGAACCCCGCCTGTTAAGCGAGGCATCTCCATCGACGCTCGGTCTCTCGATGGAAGATCGTTACAATAGAGAAGATCCTTACAATGCGCTTTACGATGCGCTTCGCCTCTCCGGTGCATCTGATCTCTTAAGTGAGGCAAATCTCTGGTCGCAAGATAACCTCGATGCGCTTCACGCAAGCGGGATGAATGCCTCGCTGTTTTCTGAGGAAATTCACTCCTTAAGCAAGGCCGATCTCTTGACGCAAGATAACTTGAATGCGCTTCTTGCAAGCAGAGCGAATGCCCCGCGGTTTGCTGAAGGACTTCGCGTTTTCATCCAGACCGATCTCTTGACGCAAGATACCTTCGATGCGCTGAACCTCTTAAGCGAAGCCAATCTTTTGATGAAAGCTAACTTGGATGCGCTTGTCGCAAGTGGAGCGAATGCTGGGGCGGTTGTTGAAGCACTTCGCCGTCTAAGCGAAACCACTCTCTTGACGCAAGATAACTTCGAGCTTCTTTTCGATCGCAATCATTTAGAGGAAGAAAAACTAGAGACTCTCCTTCGCCCCGGCGATCAACTTCCATCTCTCCTCACCCAAGAGTCATTCGATGAATTTATACAATCATTACTTGCACAAAAATCGAATTCTATACGACTGATAAGTCTCTCTCCTGTGAACGACATTCATCCTTTAGAGACGACTGCGAGCGTAAGAACTGCTCCTGATGAACAGGATCCAGACTCAACATCAGTTAGAATTTGTCGGCAAACCTTACTGAATGGGGATTACTGGCGTTAGGCGACACCCAAAAATAAGATTTAGAAATGCGCAACGGATTTTGCCGAGTCGCAGGTAAAAGTCGTCCGCAGTTTTGAAGTTTAATTTTGATCACTGGCACTAGCGCAGCCGTTTTCTCCGAAAAAAAGCTCCCTTGCGGGAAGGATACTTTTGTTTGAAGGATTTGGGCTCATTATAGATAGGGATGGCCTGGCCCGTAAATTTTTCGATCTCCCGCAGCTTTTGGCTATCCCGCCTCGATGCAAACGAGAAGGCGACTCCAGTAGCTCCGGCCCTGCCAGTGCGCCCGATCCGGTGCACATAGTCTTCGCCGCTTCCCGGCAAATCGAAATTGATGACATGGCTGATTGTCAAGATGTCGATGCCGCGCGCCGCCACATCGGTGGCGACAAGCACCCGAATCTGCCCATCTCTAAGACGCTTGACCGTTCGCGTCCTCTGGCGCTGGTCCATATCGCCGTGGAGAGCACTCGCCTCATGTCCGCCCAGAGATAAATGATCGGCCAGTTCGTCCGCCGCCCGCTTCGTCGCAGTAAAGACGATCGCCTGATTCACCGCCGCATCGCTTAAAATTTCGTCGAGGAGCCGATGTTTATGTTCGATATTGTCGACCGCATGGAAATGCTGCTCGATTTGGCTTTGCCTCACACTCTCGGGAGCGATGGCGATCTCAACTGGATTTTTTAAGAGTTGCTCCGAGAGTTTGAGGACTTCTTTTTTCAAGGTAGCCGAAAAAAGGAGGATCTGGCACGAACGGGGAGCGAGTCCTACGATGTACTTCACCGGCTCGATAAACCCCATGTCGAGCATCCGGTCGGCTTCATCGAGAACGAGCATCTCGACTCTTCTGAGATCGATCCGCCTCCTTTCGAGATGGTCGATCAGGCGTCCAGGCGTCGCCACC
>CAZVXG010000215.1:0-2215 GCA_964631635.1 uncultured bacterium
GTGACGCTGCGGAAAACGGCGCTCGACTGCGCTCGGCTTCCCGGAAAACTGGCCTATTGAGAGTAGAGCGATCCGGCTATCTGCGAGATCTACATCGTCGAGGGAGATTCTGCCGGCGGTTCAGCCAAGATGGGGCGCGACCGGAGATTCCAGGCGATCCTGCCCATCCGCGGCAAGATCCTCAACGTCGAAAAGGCGCGCGTGCATAAGGTTTTGCAAAATCAGGAAGTTGGAGCGATGGTTGCCGCTCTCGGCTGCGGAATCGGGGTGGAGAATTTCAATCTCGCCAAATTGCGCTATCATAAAATCATCATCATGACCGATGCCGACGTCGACGGCTCCCACATCCGCACCCTGCTCCTAACCTTCTTCTACCGCCACATGCCGGCGCTGATCGAAAGCAATTTCATCTATATCGCCCGCCCGCCGCTCTTTAAAATCACCCGCAAGAAAACGAGCCAGTACATTCATTCGGAGCGGGAATTGGATGAATATTTGCTGAAGTTGGGGATGAGCGATCTCCTGCTCCGCCGCGTAAAGTCGCAAAACTCCTATGATAAGGAACAGATGGCAAAGCTCCTGGACATCATCCTGGAAATCGAGTCGCTCATCAGTTCCATCGAACGGAAAGGGGTTCCTTTCCGCGAATTCATCGCTCTGAGGCAGGCAAGCAGATATCCCCGCTATCAGGCGGCTCTTGGCGATAAGATCCAATTCCTTTATACCGAAGAGGAACTCCTTTCTTTGAAGAAAGAGAACGAGGAACGGCAAAAGCAGATCCACGAAGAGACGCTCGCTTCGATTCCTCCTGAAGAAATCACGGAAGAGATGCGCGCTTTTGTCATGAAGCCCCTCGCTTTCATCGAGCTTTGCGATCCCAACCGCCTCATCGCACTGGCTGAAAAGCTCAGCGCCTTCGATCTCGTCCTGGATCAATATGTCATCGCCGAGGGGACGATTTTCGAGACGCTTGAAGAGGGGAAATCCACCCCGCTTCACACCTTGCACGAAGTGATCGACGCCGTTCGTTTGAATGGGCGGAAAGGGGTCGAATTACAGCGCTACAAAGGTCTTGGCGAGATGAACGCCGATCAACTTTGGGAAACGACGATGGATCCTGTGAAGCGTACCCTTGTCAAAGTGACCCTGCCCGATGCCATTGCCGCCGACCGGATGTTCTCCATGCTGATGGGCGAAGAAGTCGAGCCGCGCCGGCTTTTCATCGAACAACATGCCCTTTCGGTCAAAAACCTAGATATCTAAGGAAATCTTATGTCCTATACGAAAGACGAAGTCATCGTACCGCGCAATGTCGAAGAGGAGATGAAGGAAAGTTATCTCCGGTACTCGATGTCGGTGATCATTTCGCGAGCGCTTCCCGATGTGCGCGATGGGTTGAAACCCTCGCAGCGGCGCATTCTCTACGCGATGCGGCAGCTCAACCTGACCCCTGGAGCCAAACATCGTAAATGCGCAAAGATTTCCGGCGACACCTCAGGCGATTACCATCCCCATGGCGAGACGGTGATCTATCCCACTCTCGTCCGCATGGCCCAGGATTGGGCGATGCGATACACGCTCATCAATGGCCAGGGAAACTTCGGTTCCATCGATGGCGATCCTCCTGCCGCAATGCGCTATACCGAAGCGCGCCTGACCCACCCGGCCATGGCTTTAATGGAAGATCTCGACAAAGATACCGTCGAGACAGTCCCCAACTATGACGAGACGAAGACCGAGCCGACTGTCTTCCCCGCTAAATTCCCCAACCTCCTCTGCAACGGATCTACCGGGATCGCAGTCGGGATGGCGACCAATATTCCTCCTCATAACCTCATCGAATTGATCAACGCTACGGTTCTCGTTCTCGATAACCGCCAGGCCACGATCGATGAAATCATGAAAATGATGCCCGGCCCCGACTTCCCGACCGGCGGCGTCATTTGCGGCTTTCGCGGGATCAAGGAAGCCTATCATACCGGCCGCGGCAAGCTCCTCTTGCGCGCCCAGATGCGCGTGGAAGATCTCCCTGGAGCTGGAGGACGCCAGCAGATCGTCGTCGATGAGATCCCTTACAACGTCAACAAATCGCGGCTCATCGAGCGGATTGCGGAGCTGATCAACGAAAAAGTGATCACCGGAATCTCCGATATCCGCGATGAATCGGATAAAGACGGTCTCAGGGTCGTCCTCGAGTTGAAACGGGGCGAAATTC
>CAZVXG010000216.1:0-2208 GCA_964631635.1 uncultured bacterium
AAAATTTGCCAAAAAGCGCGGCTTATGCGCCAAATGAGGTTATGCAAGAAGTCTAATAAGGAGCCAGTTGCAACACTCGCTTGCTTGCACAAGGCGGACAAAAGGTTCGGGGGACCTTTTTCCAAGGGAAGCCTCGATGATTTTGGCAGCCGGAATTGGAGTTTTGCAATTGGCTCCAAGCTCATTGGCGCAGCCTCGGATCGAGCGCATCGCGGAGAGCATTGCCAAGTAAGTTAAACGAGAGCATCGTCAGAGTGATCATCGCGGAAGGAAAGAGGAGGCGCCAAGGATAATAGCGCATCGCGCTGAGTCCGTCGTTCACCATGACGCCCCAGCTCGCGGCGGGAGCTTGAACCCCAAGCCCCAGAAAACTGAGGAATGCCTCTGTGAAGATCGCAGTGGGAATGGTCAGCGTCACGGACGCGACGATCGGACCCATCGCGTTCGGGATCAGATGGCGCAGCAAGATACGGGGAGCGGACGCGCCGATCACCCGTGCGGCGGCGATGTAATCGAGCTGTTTGATCTGCAGGAGTTGCCCCCGCGTGATCCGCGCCATATTGATCCATCCCGTACAGGTCATCGCGATCAGGATCGTCCCAATCCCGCTGCCCCGGATTACGGTGAGGAGGATCACGACGAGAAGGTAGGGAATCGCATAGAGAATATCGGAAATCCGCATCATCGTTTCATCCGTCTTGCCTCCAGCGAACGCTGCGACGGATCCCCAAAAAACTCCGATGATCAGATCGAGCAAGGCCGCCGCAATCCCGATGAATAAAGAGATGCGGGCTCCCCAGCATGTCCTTGTGAACAGATCCCGTCCCAACTCATCGGACCCAAACCAGAATCGGGTGCAAGGAGGGGTGTTCTTCAATTCGAGGTGGATATCATAGTAGGCATATCCGGAGATCATGGGGCCGATGAGCGCCAGGCCGAAAAGAATGGCCAAAACCCATAGAGCGAATACGGCGGGCTTCTCCGAATGAAGGCGGCGCCACGCGTCCTGCCAAAAGCCTGGAAATTCATCCATAAGATTCCTTCGGTTTAGCTAGCCGGATTCGCGGATCGAGCAGGGCATATAGGAGATCGACGCAGAACATCGAAACCATCAAGAGAGCGCTGCAAAAAACCGTCAGTCCAAGGATCATCGGATAGTCGCGGCCGTGAATGCTATGGATCATCCATTTCCCCAAACCTGGAATCGCAAAGATCCTCTCCACCATGAAGCTTCCTGTCAGTATCTGGGTTGCTACGGGGCCGAGATAAGTGATGACCGGAAGCAAGGCGTTGCGAAGCCCATGCCGCAGGGCGATCTGGAAAAGAGAAAGTCCTTTCGCCAAGGCGGTGCGTATGTAGTCTTGCTGCAGCACTTCGACCATGTTCGAACGGGTCAGGCGCGCGATGAAGGCAGTGGGCAAAGCGGCCAAAGCGATCGTAGGGAGGATGGTATGTTCGAAACCTTCCCATCTCGCTATAGGCAAAAGATGGAGCTTCATGCAAAACAAAAATTGCAGAAGGCTCGATAGGACAAAATTGGGAACCGAGACCCCGATCGTCGAGATCGCCATAGCAGCCGTATCTTGCCACTGGCTTCTTTTCAGGGCCGCGATCGTTCCCAGGGAAACGCCGCAGGGGATCGCGAGGAAGAGGGCCTGGAAGCCGAGCTGCGCTGAGATAGGCAAGCTCTCGCGGATGAACTGGTTGACGCTTCGTCCCGCATAGACTAGCGAGATCCCCAGATCGCCGCGCAGGAGGCCTTTCAAGTAGTTCGTATACTGGACCCAGAGAGGCTGGTCGAGACCGTAGTAGGCATAGAGAGAACGGAGTACCTCTTCAGGAATGACCCGGTCGCCGATGAAGGGATCTCCGGGGATCGCATGCATCAGAAAGAAGGTTCCAGTCACGACCACCCATAACGATAAAAGGAGGATCAGGAACTTCTTGAGCAAAAATTGAACCATTGCCATCCAAAGTAGCACAATCTATAATTCTTAGCATGTTAGACCGAACCCTGAATTTTCAGAATAAATTTCACTTTACATCCCTCGGCTGCGCCAGGAATCTGGTCGACAGCGAAGTGATGATCGGCATCCTCTTGAAAGGAGGATATGAACACACCCCTTCGATCGAAGAGGCCGATTTTCTCGTCGTGAATACCTGCGCCTTCCTCGAATCCGCCCGCCAGGAAGGGATCGACACGATCGG
>CAZVXG010000217.1:0-2191 GCA_964631635.1 uncultured bacterium
ATTCTCCGCTTGTTTTATTAGCAACCAATGTTTAATATAATAAAACGAAAGCAATCAGGAGGATTAAATGTATTTACATGCAGTAGAATTAAATTCAAATCGCGAAGTAGTACAAGTAATGGGCATCCCATCATCGATTATCGAGTCAGCTAAAGCAAAATTATTGCAACTTCTCCAGGAAAAATACCCCGAACTCGATCCGGATCAGGTCATTTTAGAACGCTTCAATTTCATCCAATGGGAAGACGCTTCATTGGGCTGCCCAGACAGTGAACATTCTTATGCACAGGTACTGACTCCCGGATACAAGCTTGTATTTAGGGTGGGAAATGAATTTTTTGCCATGCATACCGATGCGAGCGGCGATCACATCGTTAGCCCAGATTTCAAATCTGATCGTGAATCAGACCTCGTAAGTCAGAGAGGCTAAAGGGTTATACCATTCATCTCGGCCCTAAAGGGCCGAGTTTTTTCGCGTTCTGGGATCAATGGTAGAAAAGGTTACTTTTTTCACCTTTTGCTTCGCCAAACGGATGCCGCGGGTTTGGGCTCCTTTGATGGGGACGTCCTTGAGAGCGAATGTCATCCTTTTCAGTTTCGGGGAGGCGAAGTGCAGGATGACTTCTGCGTCGGGGTTTGTGGAAATGTGCTCCAATGCCACGTTTTCGTCCAGATAACGGTACGTCTTGTCGAGAATGAACTTATCGACGATAAAGCGCTTGGCCCAAATTTGGCCGCTCTCCTTGTTCCTGTAGACCACATTCAGGATCGTTTTTTTATCGGCGACGCCCGTCCATGCCAGCTTTTCGAAGTACTGCTTTTCAGGAATAGAGATCGCCTTATAGGTGCCATCCGCAGAGAAAATGAGCAGCTTGTCGAAGTTTGTACAAGAGAATTGGGAAGGCTCTGAGACTTTCGTCCCGACAAAACCGGTAGAGAGATCAAAGCCCACCTTGATGTCCTTCGTCTCGATCGCGCGGCGGTCGATCTCCTCGATCGCTTTAATGCGGGTTTGCCTCGGGTAGTCTTTCCCGAATTTCAAGATCAGCGCCCGAAGATGTTCAATCGCATATTTTTTGACGTTTTTGAGAGCTTTCTCCACAGCGCCGTGGGTCTTTTCAAGAACCGAAATCTCCTCTTTGTTCTTGTCGATGTCGAACTGGGAGATGCGCCGGATCGGTATCTGAAGAAGCCTTTCCCGATCCTCGTGAGTCGGTTCGCGCAGGAGCTGCTTTCTATAGGGTTTGAACGAGCCGTTCAGCGTCTCATGAATTCCACTGAGCGTTTTGATCGTCTCGATTTTCTTATAGAGGCGATTCTCAATGAAAATTCTCTCGAGCGTTTTATAGAAAATCTTCTCCAGCAGCCGGTCCCGCTCGATTTCAAGCTCCCACTTGAGAAATTCCACGAGTTTAGCGGCATTGAACTCGAGGATCTCATGGACGTCTGTCTCCCAGGGAAGTCCCCCTTTGATCACGATGATTTGCGAATGCAGGGAGACCTCGCACTCCGTAAATCCGTAAAGGGCATCCAGAAGATCTTCCGCATATTGGCCGCGCGGCAGCTTGATCTCGATTTCGACATCTCTTGCGGTGTAATCATTGATCGCTTCGATCTTGATTTTCCCTTTTTTGGCCGCTTCATCGATGGAGCGGATCAGGGTCTCTGTGGTCGTCCCGTAACAAATCTCCCGGATAATTAACGTCTTTGGATCCTTGATCTCAATTTTTGCCCGAAGTTTGATCTTGCCTCGCCCCTTGTCATACAGACTCTTGTCCATAATCCCGCCTGTGGGAAAGTCGGGATAGATTCTGAAGTTTCTTCCTTCCAGACAAGCGATCTCCGCTTCGAGGAGCTCTGTAAAGTTGTGGGGTAGGATATGGGTGGACATTCCGACGGCGATCCCCTCTGCTCCTTGCATCAGCAGAAGAGGAATTTTTGCGGGCAAGGTCACAGGCTCGAGATTCCTCCCATCATAGGAAGGTATTTTCTCAGTGATATCGGGATTGAAAAGCGCCTCGCGGGCAAGAGGAGAAAGGCGCGTTTCGATGTAACGCCCAGCTGCAGAAGGATCTCCTGTGTAGATATTGCCGAAATTCCCCTGCCTGTCCAATACGAAGCCTTTGTTGGCTAAATTAATGAGCGCCTCATAGATGGGAGCGTCTCCATGCGGGTGCAGTTGCATCGTCTG
>CAZVXG010000218.1:0-2191 GCA_964631635.1 uncultured bacterium
GTACACTATGACAGTGTTGTCGTAGCACTCAGTGAGAAACGTAGACATGCTTGGGACATAAGAGAACCGACCAATGAATGCCACCAATACTTCCCCCTTGACGCCTCTCCGAATGTCTGTGTTCAACCTCTTTAGATCGGAAGGACTCATTTGTAGCCTTTGAAGCAACGCCATGTCGTCTTGCCTTTTTTTTCTGAGTAGGTCTTGCCTTTCTTTTCTGAGTAGATCGAATTGCGTTATATATAAATCAGTGTGCCCGAGTTTTTTCTGCAGAGCATAGACATCTTCAAACTCGCAAGGACAGATCTCCTCCAAATATGCGCCCATGTCTGGATCCCATCCTGCCGTTTCAATGCAGGCTTGCATTGTCTTTACGGCTCGTTGACTGTTTTCATGCTCTAGGCGTTCTATAGCTTTGGCATATGTTTCTACATCGATTATTTCACCATTTAAAACTTTCCGTTGGACAGCATTAAAAGAGGTAGAATTACATAGATTTGCCAATTCAAATATTGAGCATATTATCTTCTCTTCAAAGGGTATAGCTTTGCGAATGCGGATTTTTCCGGAACCATGGTCGCAGTCAGCGGTGCGAAAGCCGCACTGATCGCTGGTTCCGACTGAAAAAGAAAAGCAAAGCTGTGGATGCACTGTTTTCGCCTTGAAAAACAGCTCCCAAGAGGGTTTAGCGCTCTGTATGATTTTTAAAACAGCTGTGGGAGAATCCTGGCTCTCGCCTTCCTTCATCAATCTTGTAAATTTCTCCTGTTTTACCCGGTTTCTGTCTCGCCAGATCGTTCGAACTTTTTGGATGAGGGGGGCGATCGCTCGCATTTTTTGAAGCCGGAGATCTTCATTAGGAAGGGACATGCATAGATCTAAGTAAGCCGTTTCAACCTGATTGATTTCCCGGTTTGATAATGAGTGGTCTAACTCTAGCAATACTTCATATTCAAAAAGTTTTTTAATAATCTCCACGTAAGGATCTCGTGAAGAAGCAACGCCTTGAGCTTGTGCCGGGGTGGGGGCAACCGCCTGGACATTTGGATGACAAAGATCTGTTTTGCCTACATCTGAAGTCATTTTATCACAATAAGTTTATTTAATATTAAATTATTATATACTATAATAAATATTAATGTAAACATATATAGTATTTTATTTATCCTGATATTAGTTTGGGTTACCGATCTGTATCATCCAGGCGCTTAGATGTTTACACGCACACCTTATATTTTTCGTATACCAAGTTCGATTTTGCAAGGCTACGGCGGACGCGCAGCTTGTCTATAGCCAACGCCATTTGGTACACTGTTTAGCGCTATGCATTTTGTCTACCGCCCGATCCAGAAAACCGATGTCATCGCTGCGGCCGCCACCCCTCCAGGAGAAGGGGCGATTGCGGTCATCCGGCTGTCGGGAGATAGGGCTTTCGAAGTGGCGGAAGCGGTGTTCAGCGGACAGGTGTCCCATTTCGCCACCCACACGGCTCATTATGGGAAAATTTTAAACAAAGATGGGACGACGATCGATCACGTCCTTTTGCTCGTCATGAAAAATCCCAGGTCCTATACGGGAGAGGACACGGTGGAGATCTCCTGCCATGGGGGGAGCCTGATGACGCGCCGGATCCTCGATCGCCTCTATGAAGCCGGGGCTCGGCCGGCGGAGCCTGGGGAATTTTCTCTCCGGGCCTTCCTGAATGGGAAAATCGATCTGGCGCAAGCGGAAGCAGTGCAACAGCTCATCGCAGCAAAAAGCGAGCTGGCTATGGACACGGCCGAAAGGCAATTGGAGGGAACTCTTTCGCTGGCGATTTCTTCCTTCCAAAAAGAATTGACCGACGTAGCGGCTATCCTGGAAGCGCGGGTCGATTTTCCTGAAGAGGGGCTCGAATTCGCTGGAATGGAAGAGATCGTCGCCGCACTGGAAGCGAGTTGTCAAAAAATGGAGCGGCTTAAAAATACGTTCCACGACGGCAAGGCGCTCCATGTCGGACTCTCCCTTTGCCTGGTTGGATCGCCGAACGTGGGCAAATCTTCGCTGATGAATGCGCTGCTGGGCTTTGAAAGGGCGATTGTGACTGAGATCGCAGGGACGACGCGCGATCTTCTCCAAGAGGACCTGCGCCTTGGAGGACTCCATTTCCGGCTCATCGATACGGCGGGAATCCGCGATACGGCCGAGATCG
>CAZVXG010000219.1:0-2149 GCA_964631635.1 uncultured bacterium
GCCAGCTTCAGCGTCTCGAGAGCTTGTCCGCCGAGGATTGCCGGGATAGCCAAGAGGAATGAAAAACGGGCCGCGGCGGTCCAGTCCCAACCCAAAAGGCGAGCTGCGGCAATCGTCGATCCGCTGCGGGATACTCCCGGCAGAAGCGCCATCGTCTGCATCAACCCAATGCATAGCACATCCCGACATTTTATTTCCTGGCTTTGCTCATCAGTGATCCGTTTCCTGGAAGCCGCAAAGAGGAGGAGAGCGGTGAAGATGAGGAAATAACCCAGGTAAGCGGGATTTGAGGCGGCGGTTCGAAGGGGTTTCGTGAGAAAATAGGCAGGGATCAGGGGGAAGAGGGCGAGAGTGAAGAGTCCGATCGTTCTGGCGTCGCGTAAGGCGGCGCTGATTTCTTTGCGGAGGAAAAGGATTAGGGCAAGGCTCGTCCCGCTATGGCAAAGGAGATCGAAATAGAGCAGCTGCTCGCCGCCTGGGATTCCCATGAGCCATTGGGCAAAGCGGAGGTGGGCGGACGAACTGATGGGTAAGAACTCGGCGAGGCCCTGAACGATCCCCAGGATGAGAGCTTGTAAAAGGGTCACGGAAAACGTCTCGTGAAGGAAAAATGGGCGATCGACGAGATTTGAACTCGCGACATTTGGATCCACAATCCAACGCTCTAACCAACTGAGCTACGACCGCCATGGAAGCTGCCTATTATAGCCAAGGATCTGGCTAAAATGGAATATTTTGAGTTAAGTTCTTGAGTATCTGATAGCTATAGAAAAAAGAAGGAAGAGGTAGAAAGGGATGAGGAAGGCGGGAAGATAAGAAACAAGGAGGGGATGGTCGAAAATAGGCGGAGGATAGGAGGCGAGATCGAGAAGGCGCGCGGCAAACCACCCTGAGGCGGAAAAAAGAAGGGCGGCAAGCGGGGGAAAGAGAAACTGGAAAACCAGGGAGAGGAACAAAACGAACAGGGCGGCGTCGGCGCAGAAGGGATAGAAGAGGTTATAAAAGAGGCTGAAGAAGGGAAAGAGATGGAAATGAACGAGGAGGATCGGGAGGATCGCTGCGTTGACGGCCAGGCTCAAGCTAAGAGCCTGCCGTAAGAAACTGGAGAGGAGATAGGCATGTCTGGAAAAGAGCGGGAGGGCAATCGCCTCTTCCCGGGAACGTTTGGGAAGGAGCGCGCGGAGGCGTTGTTCGCATAGGGGATGTAAAAGAAAGATGCCGACGCAGCTTGCGAAACTGAGCTGGAAGCCGATGTTGGGGATGATCAACGGATTTGCGATCACTTCGATCCCCATGGTAAATCCGAGGAGGTTCAAACCATTCGCGGGACGGTTTAAGAGCCTGCTAGCGAGATACGCGCTCGCCATAAGCCAGCATCTCTGGACGGCAGGCGCATTGCCTACGAAGAGATAATAGGCATTGAGGGCAAAAAAGAGCAGTAGCCATTTCCAGAACCGGGGAAGGAAGAAAGAGAGGCCGAAGGAGCAGACGGCGGCCAGGATGGCAAAATGGAATCCGGAAACTCCAAGGATATGCTGCAATCCGAGTCGTTCGAATTCATATCGCATCAGCCGATTGTCGAGCTGACCTGTCGTCAAGGCGAAAAAAAAATCGGCGACGCGAGGATAAGCCGCAAACCGACTTTCGAGGAACTGGCGGTATCGCTCTTTCTCCAGATAACGGAAGTGCGCCAGGTTCCAACTGTTTTCAAGAGGCGTCCACTGCGTGGGTTTGAATACGTAATCGAAGGGGCCTCGCCGGTCGAGTCTGCCCTGGAGGAAATAGTCGCAATCTGCGCGCGGAGGATCCGAATGGATGTAAATGCTGCAGGGGACAGAGCCGGCGGATCGGTAGAGCGTCCCCTTGTAGACCGATCCTTTATGGAAAGGGGATTGATGGGTTTGCAGGGAATCGATCGAGAAGATTCCATCGGTTTCCGTCGAATCGGGAAGGTGCGCATAGAGGAGATGGCAATAAATTGCGATCGCCGGAAGGAGGAGGGCCGCAGGCCATTTTTTCAAAGAAGCAAGGTAGGCGATCCACAAGATTGGGAAGATCCAATTCCAGGGGGCTATCCAAAATAGGGCTGCGCTCGCGCCGATCAATAGAGTGACGGCATAGAGGAGAGCCGGATGCCGCGCCCAGAAGA
>CAZVXG010000220.1:0-2145 GCA_964631635.1 uncultured bacterium
CAGCTTCCACCTCTTTCAATGGATCTTTCATCGACGCGTTCGTTAAGCGGAGGAGGATGCGGGCGCTTTTTCCTGGAGGAATCGCTGGGAAGAGATAGTGAAACGCCGCTTTCGTTCCTTGGTTACCCGGGTGAACGGCGCCTGTTTCTTTTTGAATGAGATAGCGATGGAATGCATCTTTGACGTAAGGCGTCTCGTTTGATTGGTTCCATAGGGTCTTGCGGTTTGTTTCGTTATTGGTAAATAAGGATTTGCATCCAGGAGAACCATAGAGATAGCGAAGCCCCAGGCGATATTCGACCAGGAGATTTCTGGGAGATGCGAGCTTTGCGTCATCGGCTATAAGACACTGTTCTCCTTGCCCCTTAATGAGAGGTTCCGTAGCGCGCTCAGCCCCCCAGGACCATTGGTTCCGAAACCAGAGATGGGGTAAAATATGGAGAGGTGCGGCATCGGGACCTCGGTTGATCGCTTCGATTCGGATGCAAATATCGTCAAGAGACGCTTTGGCATATTCGATGAAGATGTCGAAATAGCGGTTTTCATTAAAAATCCCCGTATCGACCAGCTCGAATTCTCTATCTTCCGCTCCGCGCTTGCCGTTTTCCTTTACGAGCCGATCGTATGGATAAGGAAGCTGCGGATATTTGTAGAGGTACTTGAGGTAGCTGTGAGTCGGCGTCCCGTCGAGATGGTAGTAGATTTCCTTCACATCTTCGCCGTGATTCCCTTCATACGGATTCAGCCCGAAAAGCCGCTCCTTCAGGATCGGATCGCGGCCATTCCAGAAAGCTGGAGCGAAAAGGAGAACTTGGTAGCGGTCGGAGATTCCCGCAATCCCATCTTCACAGCGCCTATACGCCCGCATTCTTGCCTGATCATGAGTAAAGTAATTCCAGGCATCGCCGTCCGCGCTATAGTCCTCTCGCACGGTGCCCCAGCCCCTTTCAGAAACGAACGGTCCCCATCGATCCCAGGACGAGATCATGCTAAGGGAGTACTTTTTTCCAATCATCTCCGCAGTTTCTTTGATCCGATTCTGTTCTGGATTCATAACTTGGCTGCCCTGTCTGCCGCGCCAAGAAGCGCCGTATCGTCGTTTAAAACTACCCAGATCGGGATCGATGCAAGCAAAGAGGCGAATCTCCCTTTGTCTAAAAAAGAACTGAGGAAGGGACCTTTCTTCAGTTTCTCCAGGATATGGGGAGCGATCCCTCCGCCGATGTAGAGACCTCCCAAGGAAAAAAATTTCAACGCGAGATTGCCGGCTTCGGCTCCATAGGCGGATACAAACCAGTCGAGAGCTGTGCAGCAAGCGGGATCCAGGCCGCGCGACCCCCAATCGGAAATGACCTCTGCGGGATCCCGTTTTTTCATTTCCTCTTTCGTATGCGTTGACAAAGAGGCTCTTCCCGTCTCAACTAAAAATTGGAAGATCGCATAAAGGCCAGGACCTGAGACGATCCGTTCATAGGAAACATGGCCAATTTTTTTTCTGAGATGAAGAAAAAGAGCGAATTCATCTTCATTCCGCGCCCCGAAATCGGCATGGCCTCCTTCGCAGGAGAAGGGGCGATGTTCGCGCCCATCCCAGAAAAGTCCCGCTTCTCCAAGTCCCGTCCCTGCGGCAATGAGCGCCTGGTTTCCTTGCTGCTTCGGGTCGCCCGGCTGCAGGAGAAACAGTTCTTCTTTTTTCAAGATTTTCAGCCCATAAGCGTTGGCCTCGAGATCATTTAAAAGCAAAACGGAGGGAATCGAGAGCGTTCGGCTTAAAACCGATGCATCGATCGTCCAGGGAAGGTTCGTCACCTTGCATTTCCCGTTGCGGACTGCGCCGGCCACCCCGAAACAGGCTTTCGAAACCTTCTGTTTCTCAGCCTGAAGAAACTCGTGTACGATATTCTCAAGACCAGGATAAATATGGCTGTCGTATTTCCGTTCGCTCAGTTTCCGCCCCTGCTCGAAAAGGGCAAGCCGCGTATGCGTGCCTCCGATATCGCCCGCTAAGATCATGTTTTAAGAATTATCAGACTGGCGGATTTATTTCCTGCCTCTTGACGAGAAGGAGCTTTGCTTCCATCCTTAGAAAGAAACAGGAGGTTCTATGTCTCAGCCGCAAACAGCCGATTCCGCCAAAAAGAAAGC
>CAZVXG010000221.1:0-2142 GCA_964631635.1 uncultured bacterium
GGTTAAGGAAGTCAAACTGAAGCCCAATATCGACACCCATGATTTCCGAACCAAGGTAAAGCATGCCCGCGAGTTTCTCATCAAGGGAAACAAAGTGCGCATCTCCATCATGTTCCGCGGCCGGGAAATGCTCCACATCGATCTGGGAGAGAGGGTCGTAAAGCAGTTTTGCGAAGAGCTTTCCGATATATCGACAGTGGAAGCGCCTCCGAAAATGATGGGCCGTACGATTACGACTGTGCTGTCGCCCAGCGGCAAGAAGCACAAGAGCAATTCTGGATCAGCTCAAGGGTCAGCTTTGGGAGCTGCCGAAAAAGTGAATAAGGAGAAGAGTCATGCCTAAGATGAAGACCCGCAAGGCTGTAAAAGCCCGGTTTAAGGTGACGGGAACGGGAAAGCTGAAGCGTATGCGCCCAGGCCGCCGTCACATGTTAACGAAGAAAAGCGCCAACCGGAAACGGAGTTTGGCCAAGTCGCGCCTCGTCGATGAGGGCCAGGTGAAAATGTATAAGATCATGATGGGAGTCTAAGAGAGAGTATGGTACGGATTACGAACGCGGTTGCAGCCCGCGCAAGAAGCAAGAAGCTGCTCAAGCGCTGCAAAGGGTTTTATGGCGATCGGAAGAATCACCTGAAGCTCAGCAAAGACGCCCTGATGACGGCGCTTTCCAATAATTACGAGCACCGGAAACTCCGCAAGCGCGATTTCCGCAGTCTCTGGATCATGCGCATTGGAGTTGCCGCAAAGATCAATGGACTTTCCTATAGCAGGCTCATCAATGGGCTGAAGCGGCAAGGTTGTTTGATCAATCGCAAATGGCTCTCCGATCTTGCAATCAGCGATCCAGCTGGATTCGGCGCCATTGCTGCATCTGCGAAGCAAGGACTCGTTAGCTGATCAGAGGATAGGTTCATGCCCTCTCTCCACGAGCAGATCGGCCAGCTCCGCACTTTTTTCATCCGCGAGCTGCAAGAGGTCTCTTCCACGAAAGACCTTGAGAATCTGAAGGTCAAATATCTTGGGAAGAAGGGGCCTGTCCAATCCCTCATGCAGGAGCTTAAGAATTGCGCCTCCGAAGAGCGCCCCCATTTTGGGAAGCTCATCAATGAGCTCAAAGAAGAGCTCGTTTCTCATTGCGAGCATACGCTGACCCGTCTTCGGAACCAGGAGATGGCTGCCGCTTTCCAGGAGGAGTCGGTGGATGTGACGCTTCCAGGGCGGCGACGCTTTTTCGGTAGAGTCCATCCCATCAACCAGATATTGCAGCGGGTCCTCGATATTTTGATCGGGATGGGATTTTCCATTCAATACGGACCCGACATCGACACCGACTATTATAATTTCGAAGGGCTCAATTTTGCGGCCGATCATCCTGCCCGCGACATGCAAGATACGTTTTATCTTGGCGGCGATCTCTTGCTGCGGACCCATACCAGCAATGTGCAAGTTCATGCGATGGAGAAATTTTCCCCGCCCATCCGCATCGCAGCGCCGGGGCGTGCATTTCGCAATGAGGACATCTCGGCTCGCTCTCACGTTTTTTTTCATCAAGTTGAGGGATTCTATATCGACAAGCACGTTACCTTTGCCGATCTCCTTTCTACCATGGACGAATTTCTGAGCAAGCTGCTCGGGCGTAAGGCTGAGACCCGTTTCCGTCCCAGTTATTTTCCATTTGTAGAACCCGGAATGGAGGTCGATGTCCGGTGTACGGCGTGCAAGGGGAGCGGCTGCCGTATCTGTAAGCATACCGGCTGGCTGGAGATTCTCGGGACGGGGATGATCCATCCCAACGTTCTCAAGAAAGGGAACATCGATCCTGAGGTTTATTCTGGTTATGCATGGGGGATGGGGATCGAGCGTCTGGCTATGCTCCAGTACGACATTCCCGACATTCGCCTATTTACGGAGAACGACCTCCGCTTTTTGGCGCAATTTCCTTGAAGGTTTCTCATCTAATCCATATCCTATTTCATTCTGGAAGAGTGGCAGAGTGGCCGATTGCGCCTGTCTTGAAAACAGGAAACCCCTCACGGGGTTCGTGGGTTCGAATCCTACCTCTTCCGATTTTTGCTCCGCAAAAAGCGGAAGAAGCGACACGCCTGCGCGTGTCGCGGGGTAGGATTCGAATTTTTTTCGGT
>CAZVXG010000222.1:0-2104 GCA_964631635.1 uncultured bacterium
ATCGAGATCTACTTTTCCCTCCTCTTGAACGCCTATCATGAAAAAAAACTCTCCCTGGAACAGATCGTCTCCCTAACTCATACCCGCCCCCAGGAAATCTTCAAGCTCCCTCTGAACGAAGACGTCGCCCTCGTCGACTTGAACAAAAAGAAAACAGTCGAAAACGCTCATCTGAAGACGAAGGCGAAATGGTCCCCTTATGCGGGTTGGACCTTGCAAGGCTGGCCCCGCTACACGATCTCGAATGGAAAAGTATTCGACTTGGAAACCTTATGATTTACGACATCTCGAAGAGCTATGCGGAAAATGCTGCGCATGGACCCTTTTTTACAGGAGAGATCCCGAAGCGGCTTCCCGTCCAGCGCCCGATCGATTTCCTGGGATTCACGATCCATTCGCCGATTGGCGTGCCTGCAGGACCCCTCCTGAATTCCCGCTGGATTTCCCTTGCGTCCAGGCTCGGATTCGACGTTCCGACTTATAAGACCATTCGCAGCTTCGCTTATCCGGGCCATCCGCTACCAAACGTCATCTTCGTAGAACGGGAGCGCTCGAAAGCGCGGAAGATTCAAGCGCCTCTGTCTCAACTCTCCATCACCAACTCCTTCGGCATGCCGTCGATGTCTCCAGAATTTTTGATGGAAGATATCGCCAAAGCCAATGCGTCGCTTCAAAAGGGACAAGTGATGATCGTCTCCGTGGTAGGAACCCCGAACCGCGGGGTCAGCTATCTGGAGGATTTCGTTTGCGCCGCAAAGCTGGCGAAAGAAGCGGGAGCCAAAATCATCGAAGCCAACTTCTCCTGTCCAAACGTGGGGAAAGAGGAGGGGTGTCTTTATATGAACCCGGAAGGAGTCTTTGAATTCAGCAAACGGATTGCCGAGCAAATCGCTCCGGTACCCCTCATCCTGAAAGTCGGATCCTTTTCAAACCCTGAACGGATGCGGAATGTCTTCCTCGCCGCTGCTCGGGCAGGGGTGCGCGGCATCTGCGGCCTCAATTCGGTCAGCATGGAAGTCGTCGACGCCAACGGGATGCCAGCCTTGGGCGCCAGCAGGAAAACCAGCGGAATTTGCGGAGACGCGATCCGCCCGGACGCTCTCCGTTTCATGCAGGAGGCGGCGGCCATCAACCGAAGAGAAAAGCTCGAGCTGACTCTCTTGGGATGCGGCGGACTCATGCTCATGGAACACCTCGCGGCCATGCTGGATACGGGCGCGCAAATCGCAATGAGCGCAACTGGCATGATGTGGGATCCCTATCTCGCTTTGCGTTATCATGAGAACCAACATGCAGCAATTAATCGATGATCTCCGCTCTCTAGGCGTATTCCAATCGGGCTCTTTTCTATTGAAAAGCGGCGCCACATCCCCTTCCTATATCGACTTGCGCCGCGCCATCTCCTCTCCAAAACTCCTCCGCCTGATTGCGGCCGCGATCCACAAAGCGGTCTCCGGATGCGCTTACGATCTTCTCTGCGGAGTTCCTTATACAGCCATTCCATTTGCAACTGCTCTTTCGATCTCTCATTCCATCCCGATGATCCTGAAGCGCAAAGAGAGAAAAGAACACGGGACTGGGAAAATGGTCGAGGGGATCTTCGAAAAAGGGCAAAAGTGCCTCGTCATCGAAGACGTGATTACTTCAGGCCAAAGCATTCTCGAAACCATCGTCGCTTTGGAAAGCGAAGGACTGATCGTCCAAGATATCGCTGTCCTTATCGATCGGCAGCAAGGGGGGCGAAAGCTTTTGACAGACAAGGGATATCGCCTCCATTCCGTCTTTTCAATCGACTCGATCACTAAAGAAAATCGATGTCCCATGACTATTTAGGAAGGAGCCGCCTTGCCGTCCATCCAATGGCTCAGAAGCTCTTGCGAATCATGGCGAAGAAGCAGACCAACCTCGCCCTAGCCTGCGATGTGACCTCGCAAGGAGAACTCCTTCGGTTCGCAGAGCAGCTCGGAGATCAACTCTGCGTATTGAAAACCCATATCGATCTCTTGGAAGATTTCACACCCCATTGCGTGGAAAATCTGCGGCGCCTCGCGGAAAAACATGAGTTCCTGATCTTCGAAGACCGGAAATTCGCCGATATCGGGCA
>CAZVXG010000223.1:0-2100 GCA_964631635.1 uncultured bacterium
GCAGCTTGGCTAACGCATCGCGGACCGCTTCGAAATCGGAGCTGTCGACTGGATAGATGCCAGCAAAGACGACGGGGGCGATCACTTTGAAGCCAGGGAGGGGGGTTGCGCTTGGGAATTTATGAAGGGTGACCGTGTCGCCGATCTTGACATCGACGGTATTCTTGATGTTGGCCACAAAATAGCCGACTTCTCCAGGGCGTAGGATGTCAACCGGGGTTTCATTCGGAGCGAATTTTCCGACTTCATTCACTTCGAAACTCTTATGAGCTGCCATGAATCGGATGACCGATTTTTTCGCTATCTCGCCGCTCATGACGCGGATATAGACCATGACGCCGCGGTAGGGGTCGTAATGAGAGTCGAAGACGAGGGCGCGCAAGATGGCGTCGGGACTTATCTTTGGGGCGGGAATATCAATGAGAATCCGCTCCAAAACGTCGGCGACGCCGACTCCGGTTTTAGCCGAAATGAGCAGCGCATTCGAAGCATCGAGGCCGATGACGCTTTCGATTTGTTTTTTCACACCTTCCGGATCGGCGGCGGGAAGATCGATCTTGTTGATGACGGGGAGGATTTCCAGGTTGCGCATCACAGCGAGATGGACGTTTGCGAGCGTTTGCGCCTGCACGCCTTGCACTGCGTCGACGACGAGCAGAGCGCCTTCGCAGGCGGCCAGGGATCGGGAAACCTCATACGCAAAATCGACGTGGCCAGGAGTATCGATCAGGTTGATCTGATAAATATGGCCATCGCGCGCCTTATATTGCATAGAGACAGGGCGGGCTTTAATCGTGATGCCCCGTTCCCGCTCCAGATCCATATTATCGAGGAACTGCTCTTGCATATCGCGCGCTTCGACCGTATGGGTCAATTCCAAAAGGCGATCGGCAAGGGTCGATTTCCCATGGTCGATGTGAGCGATAATCGAAAAATTCCTGATGAATTTGCGGTCGTACTCAAACATAACTTTGCGAGTCTAATGTAATTTTCACATCTTTGCAAGCCAGGAGCGTGAGGACGAAACCCGAATTTGATTGCGAAAAATTTACTTACCATTTAACATTTCTTAATGTATACCGTTATGGAATTTTATCTCAATAAATCAGCGCCGATTGGAAATTCCTATGCGGAGGATCGCCATTCTTCGAGCCTCTTCCGACCGCCCGTCGCTTCAAAAATCAATGGGTTTATTTTACCGCGAATCCGTCGGATTTTTCTTTACAGTGACGGGGCTCTTCTCTCTTCAGAGAGTGTGCCGAAGAGTGTGATCGGCCAGGTCGCGCGTCTTCGCGAAAATTTAAGCGAATTTCCCAGCAAGTGGGCGGGAAAGCGGCGGATTGTAGGGCGCATTGCCAAAAAACAGCAAAAAAAAAGGCCTGGGTTTCCCCAGGCCGATACGATACAGGACAGCGGTTCTTTTTAGTTGCCGATCTGCGCTGTGGCTTTAGAAGCAACGGATGCTGTCGTAGGCGCTTTCTCCGCAGCTTTCTCTGCTTCTTTACTCGCAACCAGTGCGTTAAATCTGCGGCCTAAACCAAATACAGATAGAGCCCAGATCGCGCAGATCACAATGACCAAGGGGCCGAGGATGTAAGTCAAGCTAGCTAGCGAGACGCTTCCGCCGATGACCGCCAGAAGTGTAGATTGGATGAAGGCTCCGCCAGATTTGCCAGCTCTGCCGCCAATCACTTCTACAGCGCCTTGTCCTTTGATCTTCGCTTCTTGATCTAGAGGAATGTAAGCCATCTGCTTTGTAGAGTCAAAAAGAGAGTATTTGGTTCCCTTTGACAAGACGTTTTGAATTTGGCCGACAAGAACAGCGACGAGTACAACAGTAGTCCCCATGAGTGGAGCGAATGGGGAGCTCTTTGTTCCATTCCAGACGAAGAAGAAGAAAATCGAAGAGGTGACTAGAACCATGATCGGAGTGAGTATCGCAGCTTTTGTCCAGCTCAACTTTCTCAAGATATTATTTCCAACGATCATCAAGAGGATGGTAATCGCCCCCGTCCAAGTGGAGAATTGTCCCATGAACATGTTGTAGTCGTTCATATCTGGGAAGGCAATTTTAATTTGACCTTTCCAAACGCCTTCAAC
>CAZVXG010000224.1:0-2074 GCA_964631635.1 uncultured bacterium
CAAGTTTTCAAAACTGGCATTTTAAAGAGGTCTTGGAGAAAATGGAGGTATAGTGAGCCAATTGCAAAACTCAACGCCTGCCAAAATCGCCCTTTTTGGCGCTCCTCGCCCCCACCCCAAAAACGATGCGGTTTCGGGGACTTTGGGTGCGCCAAAATCATCGATTTTTCAAAGACGTGGAGTTTTGCAAATGGCTCTAGCGCTGTAAAAAGAGAGATCCATGCAATACGAAACACAAGAAAAAATCAAAGCGATCGAGGAACGGCTTACGGCCATGTGGAGGTATCTTTGACCTTGCGGTCAAAGAAGAAGAAGTACGCAGACTCGACGAGAAAATGGCCGCTTCCGGCTTCTGGGAGGATGGGGAAGAGGCCCAAAAGATCATCGAAGCCAGCAGTGCCCTGAAACTCTGGACAGTGCCTTACAACGAGCTGAAAAGCCGCTTCCAGGATGTGAAAGATCTCTTGCCTGAAGCAGAATCGATCGGCGATGCGGAACTCATCAAGGAGCTCACCGCCTCGCTTGCAGAAATCGAGAAGAAGCTCGGCGATCTCGAAGTGCGGAAAATGCTCGCAGGGGAACTCGATAACAGGGATTGCTATCTCGAGATCAATGCCGGAGCGGGAGGGACCGAATCGTGCGACTGGGCGGCTATGCTCTCCCGGATGTATCAACGCTATGCTTTCCGCAAGGGATGGAAAATCGAAGTGATCGATCGCCTGGAAGGGGAGGTCGCCGGGATCAAAAATACGACGCTCCGGTTCAGCGGCCCTTTTGCCTATGGCTACTGCAAATCGGAAAAGGGGGTGCACCGGCTCGTCCGGATCTCTCCATTCGATGCGAATGCAAGGCGCCATACCAGCTTCGTCTCTGTCGACGTGACTCCGATCATCGACGACATCAAGATCGAAATAAAGCCAGAGGAAATCAAAGTCGACACCTTTCGGGCGTCAGGCGCTGGCGGCCAGCACGTCAACAAGACCGATTCGGCAGTCCGGATCACCCATATCCCGACGGGCGTGGTGGTTTCTTGCCAGAGCGAGAGGAGTCAGATCCAAAACAGGGAGACCTGCTTGAAGATGCTCCGTTCCAAGCTGTATGAAAGGGAATATCTCGAGAGGCAGCAGAAGATGTCTAAATTTGGCGGCGAGAAGAAGGAGATTGCCTGGGGCAGCCAAATCCGCAATTACGTTTTCCAACCCTATACGCTCGTTAAGGACACCCGGACGAAAGTAGAGATTGGAAACATCCAGTCTGTCATGGATGGCGAAATCGAAGAGTTCGTCAACGCCTTTTTAAAGGAATTCGGATGACCTTTCTCGACGCGTTCGACATCCGTTTTTCAGAACAGCAGGATCTCGTTTCCTTGAAGAAGTGGTTCGCTTACGAAGGCGCCTGCGATGATTTTCCGTTCGGAATCGACGAGATGGAGGAAGCGCTGAAGAACTGGATCGGTTTTTCGAAATTCAAAGCGAGCCTTACAGGGACCTTGCACAATGAGCCCTGCGCTATCGGTACGCTTTTCCTCATGCCCTACCGCAAGGTGGCGCACCAATGCTCTTTCTTCCTCATCGTCGATCCTGAACAGAGGAGAAAAGGGATCGGGACTGCCATGATCCGCAACCTCCTCCATCTCGCAAGGACGCGCTTTCAGCTGGAGAGTGTCTATGTGGAGATCTACGATCCGAACCCGATCCTGCTCCTGTTGGACCGACTCGGATTCCAGATCTTCGCCCGACAGGAAAACTTCGCCCACATCAATGGGTGCCAGCGCGCCCGGATCCTGCTGGAGCATTTTTTCTCATGAGCCAGGAAAACCCGATTGAGATCCGATTTTCTGAAGAGGCAGATCAAAAGTACCTGATCGAATGGTTCCTTCAACCCGGCATTCTCGAATGGTTTCCTCTCGCCGATTTGCGCGAAGTCGAAGACGCCGCCCGCATTTGGATCGGCTATTCGAAATACAAGGCAGTCCTTACCGCTCTTTGGAATGGCGTGCCCTGTGGCATCGCGAATCTCTATTTGCAGCCGTATAAAAAATTAGCCCACCAATGCCTTTTCGCGATTATTGTCG
>CAZVXG010000225.1:0-2068 GCA_964631635.1 uncultured bacterium
GTTCCCTTAAGCGCCCGATAGCTGGGTAAATAGCGCCCCGCTTGCCGCATGAGCCAAACAGGCGGACGCCCCCGGTTCTCTCCTTGCAAAGCATCGAGGAACAGGGACGTCTTTACCTTTTGCACAGCAGCCTTTCGACGATGCAATCGACGGTGAATCCGAATTCTTGAGCAAGATCAGCAGCAGGTGCGGAAAGGCCGAAGCCTTCCATGCAGATGGCGACGCCATCGAGTCCGATGTACTTGTGCCAGCCAAAATCGACCGCGGCTTCAATCGATACCCGCACGCCGAGATCGCCGGCGACGATGGAACGCTTGTAATCTTCGCTTTGCTTTTCGAAGATCGCCCAGCAAGGCATCGATACGACCCGCACGTGCTTGTCCATTTTTTCGAGCCTTTCGGCGACATCGAGGGCAAGCGCCACTTCCGAACCGGTCGAAAAGAGGGTAAAATGGGGTTTTTTCTTCTCCTTTTTCAGGAGATAAGCGCCCCGTCCCATCCCCTCTTCGTAAGGGATGTTGGTCTGAGCCAAATCGGGCAGGCTTTGACGCGATAGGACAATCGCCGTAGGACCAAGGTAACGGAGCGCAGCGATCCATGCCATCCGCACTTCATGCGAATCGGCAGGCCGGATCACGTGAAGATGGGGGATCGCGCGGAGAGAGGCGAGCTGTTCGATCGGTTGGTGCGTAGGTCCATCTTCTCCGAGGAAAATGGAATCATGGGTGAATTGATAGATCACATGGTAAGGAGAAAGGGAGGCCAAACGGATCGAATTGCGCATGTAGTCGGAAAAAGTGAGGAATGTCCCGCAATAAGGTTGGAACATCCCCAAAAGGGAGAGCCCATTCGCAATGGTCCCCATAGCAAATTCACGGACTCCATACTTGATGTTGCGCCCCTGAAAATTTTCGCTCGACACGATCGAAAAATCCGCCATCCGCGTCAAATCGGAACAGGAAAGATCGGCCGAGCCTCCCAAGAGCTGTGGGAGGATTTTTCCCATGGCGTTCAAGAGGATCTGCGAAGCGGCCCGTCCGGCGATCGGCGATTTGATTTCTATCTTCTTGAGCGTCTCTTCCAAATCGGGCGGCAAGTGGCGACTCTCCATTTTTTGAAATTCCGCCGCCAGATCCGGGTATGCTGCAGCCCAGCGCCTGAAGAGATCGTTCCATTCGGCTTCCATAGCTGCTTCCTTAGGGAGCTTCTGCTCGAAAAATGTGCGGACCGATTGGGGCACGTAGAACTCCTCTTGCGGCAAACCGAGCGCCTCCTTGGAGGCTGCGACCTCTTCGGCTCCGAGCGGCGCGCCGTGCACTTTAGACGTTCCCGCTTTATGAGGGGACCCTTTGCCGATGATCGTTCTCAAGACTATGAGGGCCGGTTTGTCCTGCCTGCGCCGCACTTCGTTGAAGACGGCCTCCATCCCATCGAAATCGTAGCCATCGATATCATGGACATCCCACCCATACGCTTTGTAGCGGCCCTTCGTATCTTCCGAACAACATTCGGGAAGCGGTCCGTCGAGGCAAACATTATTTGCGTCGTAGATCAAAACCAGATTATTCAATTTCAAATGACCGGCGAAAGAAGAAGCTTCCGAGGAAACCCCTTCCATGATGCATCCGTCGCCTGCGATGCAATAAACCTTCCCCGTAAATAGAGAGGCGTCTTCTCGATTGAACTTCGCAGCGAGGAGTTTCAGCCCAAGCGCCATTCCGACTGCATTGCCGACTCCCTGGCCGAGAGGTCCCGTGGTCGCTTCGACGCCGTCCGTATGCCCGTATTCGGGATGTCCCGGAGTCTTCGAATGGAGTTGCCGGAACCGCTTGATCTCGTCCATCGACAGCTTATAGCCGGATAGATGGAGGCAGGAATAGAGCCACATAGAGCCATGGCCTGCCGACAGAACCAGGCGATCTCTTCCTTGCCATTTCGGATGTTTCGGGTTATGGCGCAGGTGAACCCCGTAGAGGAAAGCTCCCAGCTCGGCGCATCCCATAGGCATGCCCGGGTGTCCGGAATTCGCTTTTTGCACCGCGTCCATCGCTAACCCGCGGATCGTCCC
>CAZVXG010000226.1:0-2060 GCA_964631635.1 uncultured bacterium
TCTCGAGATGGGGTTGCTCATCAATGACTCCCGCCTTTATCTCCAAGCCATCGACCATCTGCAGAGTTCCGTGCAAGCCGCCCCTCAATACTTCGACGGCTGGACCGCTCTCGCTGAAAGCTATTCCCAGCTTTACCTCAACACCATGGACGAACGGTATATCGCCAAGGCTTCCGACGCCTTTGCCTGCGCGATCAGGCTATCCCCTCGAGACGCCGACGTATGGCTCAGCTGGGCCCAAATCCTGGGAGAATCTGGCCGCCTATGCGAAGATTCCAAGCTCCTCCGCCTCAGCATCGAAAAATGCGCCCGTGCAACGGCTCTCGATCCAAAGAACCCTTTAGGCATAGCGCAATGGGTCGAATCGCTTTCCTACCTCGGCGCCATCTCGTCGCGGCTAGACCTCCTCATTGAAGCCGAAAGTAAAATCCTCAAAGCGACCGATACGTTTCCCGACGATCCCGATCTCTGGCTCGCCTACGGCATTTGCCTGACCGCATTCGGCCGCTATTATGACGATCCTGAATATTATGAAATGGCGATCGAAAAACTCCAGTGGGGCCTATCGATCGATAGGACGAGCGCCGAACATTGGTATGCCCTGGGAACTACTCATAGCCTCTACGCCGACTTACTCGACGATCAAGATCTCCTGGAACGCTCCTGCCGATTCTTCGCGCGGGCGATCGATCTTAAACCCTCCTATCCCGCCCTCGTTTTCGATATCGCCTGCGCTCATTTGCGCTTAAGCCGCGTGGCCGACGATCTTCCTGCGCTCGAAATTGCGATCGGCTATTTCGAATCGCTCCTCCAAAGACATAAAGAGTCGATCCTCCATCATCCCGAATGGCTGTTCCACTATGCATCCGCCCTCGAGTGGCTTGGAGATTTCAGCGGCGAAGAGACCCATTACAGCAGGGCTATCGAAATTTTTTCCCATGTCCTCTTGATCCACCCCGACTTCCCCCGCATCCACGGCCATCTCGCGATCTGCTATCTGGAACTCGGCCATCTCGCCTGCGACGCCGAATTCTATAAAAAAGCCATCCATTTCTTCCGGCTCGCCTCCCGCCACGATGAAGAAAACGACCAAATTTGGCTCGACTGGGGCGTCTGCCTGATTTATCTCGCCCACCATACGCCCGACATCGATTTCATGCAGCAGCTCTATTGGGACGCGGAACAAAAAATCAACCGCGCAGGGCAGCTCGGCAATCCATTCGCCTACTATAATTTGGCCTGCCTCTATTCGATCCTCGGCCGCACTGACGAAGCGATGGAATTCATCCGCAAAGCGCTGAGCCAAAGATCGCTCCCTACCCTCGATGAAATGGCCGACGACGAATGGCTGGAGCAGCTCCGCGCCACCGGCGCCTTCACCCTGTTCTTCTCGCAGCTCGAAGCGAAACTCCATCAAACCCGCGAAGAGTAATTATACAATTATCAACGAAATTATTTAATTCTTGTTATAATTAAATAATATATCAATGGAGATTGTTATGGATGATTTAAATGCAATTAGCCAGAGGGATAAGGTTGTTATTCAAGATCTATTAGAACAAGAGCGAATTGGCGAAGATGCTTTTGCCAAGTACTACAAGGGCGATCCATCAGGAGCTCAGCAGGTCAAAGATGTATTGAGGGCTTCAGCAGTAAACATTCGATCGCTTCGTAATTCCTCATTACGTCACCAGGCGAAGGATCTATTGACTGAGTTGAATAAAGTAATCGATGAATATATGAAAAATCCATCGAATGACAATTTGGGCGCCTTAAAATCAGGTGTTGGTCAATACAAAAACTTTCTCAGCCAGTTTTAATTCGGACTAACATATTTCCTTTCTTCAGCTTCAGGGTTGATTTCCCGGGTTCGGGAAGTAAAGGCCATTCAAGAACTTTTACATCGCATCAACATCAACAGCTTCATAACACTGGCGCTTCATTGGATTTTCTGCTATCTTTGCCGTGAAACATTACTAAAGAGTTTTTTCCTATGGATAAACGATCTCTCTTTTTTGTCGTTGCCTTAAGCGCCGCGTTTTTCGGCATCCAGGCGTGGT
>CAZVXG010000227.1:0-2046 GCA_964631635.1 uncultured bacterium
CTTTCCTGGCCGATATCCTGCCTCGCCTGGTCGAATCGATGGGCGACGATTTTCCAGAATTGAAGGCAGCCGATACCCGGATCGCTGAAATTTTAACTCTTGAAGAAGAGTCGTTCATCAGAACTCTTTTGCGCGGCGGCAATATCTTGAATTCGGTCATCGACGCATCGCGTAAGCAAACGCAAAAAATCTCGGGAGAGGATGCCTTCAAATTGAAGGATACCTATGGATTCCCGCTGGAGGAAATCCTCCTCATCGCAAAGGATGAGCATTTGACGGTCGATCTTCCCCGCTATGAAACACTCGAGAAAGAAGCGAAAGAAAAATCGCGCAAAGCCCACAAGAACGCGGCGCTTGAGTTCGAGACCAATTTCTTTACAGATTTCACAAAAGTCCATAAGCCTTGTTCATTCGTTGGCTACAAGAAGATGGACCTGGAAGCTCGGCTCATCGGCCTGGTGGCGGATGGCAAATTCATCGATGTTCTCCAAGAGGGCCAAGAGGGCTTGCTCATTCTCGATTGTACTCCCTTCTACGCGGAAATGGGAGGACAGGTCGGCGACACGGGACAAATCGAAAAAGGAGCCAATGCATTCCAGGTCTACGATACGATCTCTCCATTTCCCGGAGTGATCGCCCATGTAGGAAAAATGACGTCGGGCTCTTTACATAAAAACGATCTGGTCCGCGCGCGCCTCGACGGGGAGCGGCGGATCGCGATCGAGAACAACCATACGGCAACCCACCTACTCCATTGGGCGCTGCAGCAAGTACTCGGGACCCACATCAAACAGGCGGGTTCGCTCGTCGACGCGAATCGGCTCCGGTTCGACTTCAGCCATCACAAGCCCGTAAGCCCTGCTGAATTGAGGCAGATCGAAAACCTCGTCAATGAAAAAATCCGCGCCGACGCAGATGTCCAAGCCTATGAACTTTCCTATGACGAGGTGCAAAAGAGATCGGACATCAAGCAGTTCTTCGGAGAAAAATATGGAGACCGGGTCCGCGTCATCGACGTCGATTTTTCAAAAGAACTGTGCGGCGGCACGCATGTGAACCGGACAGGCAGAATTGGCTATTTCAAGATCGCAAAAGAAAGCAGCATTGCCGCAGGCGTGCGCCGGATCGAAGGTTTCAGCGGCAAGGCGGCCGAGCAATGGGTGCAGGAGGAAGAAGATCTCCTCCAATCCCTGGCTAGCCAATTGAAGGTTCCCATCGCATCGCTTCCGGAAAAATTCCAATCGCTTCTCGAAGAAAATAAACAGTTGCACGCGGAACTGAAAGTCCATCGGAAAGGAGAGCTGAAGCAGATAGCCGTCCATTGTTTGTCCCGCAAGGAACAAGCGGGCAGAATCTCTCTGATCGCCCAGGAAGTTTCGGTGCATGGAGACGAACTGGCTCCTTTTGCCGATGAGTTGCTCCAGCAGCTCAAGTCGGGCGTGGTCGCCGTCGGATCGCTTGCGGGAGAACGCTGCCAACTCCTCGTCGCAGTCAGTCCCGATCTCGTGCAGAAAAATATCCATGCCCATGTGTTGATCAAAGAAGCGGCTCCTCTGATCGCAGGAGGCGGGGGCGGAAAACAAAATCTCGCCCAAGCTGGAGGCAAAAATCCTCAAGGGTTGGCGATTGCCCTAGACCGAATCCGTCAATTGTTGAAAGAAGCGCAATGCTAGGGCTAGAGGTGAAGAGCCCTGCGCTATCCGCTTTCCAGGAATCGCTCTCAAAAGGCGGTTCCTATCTTTGCGAAGGGCTTTGGGACGCCTCCAAGGCCCATCTCGCCGCTCTCGCGGTCCAAGCAACCGGAAGATCGCTCCTCATCATCACCGGCGGCATGCGCGAAGACCGCCTGTTCAGCGACCTTTCTTACTTCGCTCCAAATCAATGCGTCGAATTCCCTGCATGGGAAACGCTGCCTGGAGAAGAGATCGCGCCCAGCCCCGATATTCTGGGCAAGCGCTTCGAAGCGCTCCACAGGCTCGGCCGAAAAAAAAGGCCCTCGATGCTCCTTTGCCCCCTCCCCTCCCTGCTGCAAAAAGTCGTGCCCAA
>CAZVXG010000228.1:0-2035 GCA_964631635.1 uncultured bacterium
CTCGGCAAAATCCGTTGCGCATTTCTAAACCTTTTTTCAAAGACATGGAGTTTTGCGACTGGCTCAAATGGTATTAGGAGTGTACCGAAAAGCGACGAAGCAATCTTTACGGTACACTCCCTAATTGAGACGGGAATAGGCCTGCAGCAGTTTGTAAAAATAGACCATGAGGGCCTCATTCGTCAGGTACTCACTTGCAAAATGGGCGCCGCACTCACCGATTTTCTTTGCCTCATCGTCGTGGCTTCTGCACCACAGCACCTTCTCCTCCAAATCCGATGAATCGAGCTCTATCGGGATATAGTGAACGTAAGGAGAGAGCCCACCGTAAAACCATTCGAGAAAGTCTGACTCTGTCTTCAAAACTGCGCAATTCGATAGCAGCTGCCACCAGTAATTGGATGCAAACGTGTTGCCATCGATCGAAATTAAGAACTTATTCTTCAAAAATTCAATAGGATAAGTCCAGGGTTGGAAAAGGTCGTAGCGCTCCATCCAAGTCTTGATGGATGAATCGAGCGAGTAGGGAGAAGTGAAAGCAGCGTCTACTAAATCTGGGCGCTCTTTAGAAAAGAGAACCAGTCTGGATCTCGGCCTTGTGTCCCATCTATCAGAAGTATAATTCCAGCCCGATGTCATCCCTCGCCAAAATGCAATGGAAATCTTGTTTTCCCACGGAGAGCGTTCGATAGTCCAGTTGATGTCAGTAATGCACCTTTGACGGTAAGAAAAATTCCTAAACTCCGGAAAGAGGACCGCGCGCCGATTTGTTCTCAGCTTGCAGATGGTAAATACTGGGCAATACGTATGCTCCAAATAGAGGGGATTGTCATAGGAATCCCAGAGGGAGATCAGAAAATCGACGTCGGGAAGAGGGACGATGGTCCCGATATCTTCAAGGACCTCTTTGACATGCGTTATCCTTACGTCATCCGGCCCTTGGGAAAAATTCGATACCGAAATGTAGTTGTTGTCGATTTGAAATCGGACGAAGCAGGCCAGTCTTCCTGAAGGAACATCATGCACTTCTTTGATCGTCCTATTGACATCGATGCCTCTTGCCTGGAAAAACTCCAAATCCTCCGCGATTTGTCTCTCCATCCATTTTGGCAAGGGAAGGTTCAGTTTCTCCAAAAATCTCTCTCGAGAAAATGGGAAAGCAGATAAGATTGAGACCCAAAATATCAAAATGGAGAGTAGATAATGCATCGCGCTATCGTGTTTGTCTTTCTTTTGTACCATGTATCTGTATTTTCCTGGAATCTTTCGCAGGAGAGTTTTGCACGTGCTCTCGATCGTGAACTCGCTCCTTGGATGATCGAGGCTATTCGGAATGATTTTTCTCCCTTTAAGGAGAAGTTGAATGAGCAAAAAATCACCGATTGCCTTCAAAAATTAAAAGAGAGGCAAGGGATTGATAGAGCAGGCCTTGTCCGCATCTCATGGATCGGAGAAGAGAGCCTCGCCACTCCTCTATTCCCGCTGGGAGATGAACAAACAGCCCATTTGCAGATGTTTCTCTCGGCCCTTGCCGCGCTCCATCGGCTGACTCCCCTGCCTCAACTCGACCTGATCTTATGTCTCAATCCTTCTTACGACAGGCCGCTTCTTCTCATGACGACAAACGTCCCCATTTTTGCAGTGAGCAAGGAGAATCACAATCGAAAAGTAGTCCTTATTCCAAAGCTTTGGGACCCTGATCGGGAACTTTTATTTCATCGCCTGGTCTATCCCTGGAATCTGAAAGTAGAAAAAGGCTTTTGGAGGGGATCTCTCTCCGAGACTAACAATGGCTTTTTCGACTGGGATTTTCATCCTCGCGCTCGGCTAGCGCTGCTCAGCTTCCATCATCGAGATCTCGTGGACGCCTATTTCAGCCCTGCCAATCTGAGCGGCTACATGGCCAATTGGCTGAAAAATCTCTCCTTTCTCTCTGATTTTGTCCCCCCGGAACAGCAAAGCGCTTATAAATATCTGTTAGCTCTCGATGGGAAAGCGACCCCCTCCTGTTTTGAATGGCAGCTTTTTACAAACA
>CAZVXG010000229.1:0-2030 GCA_964631635.1 uncultured bacterium
AATCGCCCCGGCATGCGCTCCGCTTGCGACAAGCGCATCGAAGTTCCACTGCGTCGCGAGATTGGGATTGGCCTGGTTTAAGATGCGAAGTCCATCAGCAATCGGCCCATTACGATAGGCTAGTAGCATACAATAATGCTGGATTGTATTCCTTGCCCAGTTGACTGCTCTATAGGCGCCATGATAAACAAACGCTCCCGTTGCAACCACTGTTGTAGCCGCTACCAAGTGTGCATCCGCCCCTTCCGGATGATTGATCTCTGTACTTGAGTAGAGAGAATTGGTTATCCGTGTACAAAGAGCATTAAGCGACATAGGCAGGATAAACAGGATGTGTAAATGTCTCTTGCCGACGTCTCGTCGATCCTACCCAATCTTCTCTATGAACAAACGCAGTCAAGAGGTTTTTCATGCAATTTTCCTGGTGGTTAAATGAATCCCAGGAACATGATACACAAAGCCGAGTATTATGGAGAACTCAAATTTTGGTTCATTCTACTTTGCGGACAGGTTCCATGCCTTCATTATAAAGCTTGATCGAATCGGTCAGGGATTGCGCATTGCGCAGCAGGGTTGCAAACTGTTTCTTGAAGGATTCGTTTTCGATGATTTTGCCTTTGTCTTCGCTATATTCAGCTCGTTCCATGAGTTCGGAAAGACGTCCCAATGAAGCGGTGATCGCATCGATCTCTCCATCGAAATAGGTGCGAAACTCTTTCGGTGTATCGAGGGCTTTCAGCAGATTCGCCTTCCTGGTCCGGCTTCTTTGCCAGTGCTTGTCGTATTGGAAGAGGACGCCGTAATGGTTGATGTCGTTCATCATCGTTTCCGCTTTGCTGATCAGCGAGCTCAAATGGAGATAGAAATCATCGCGGCCGATGAACCTCCCTACAGTGCCCGATCCTTCGACGATATCGCGGGTAATCTGGTTGATGTTGTTCAAGGCTGGAGCTCCTTCCTGAGTGAATACGCGCGCCGCTTGGTCTAGGTTTTCAGCCAAGCTGGAAAGATGATGGAGGAGTTGATCGTCGCTGAGGCTCGTATGGATAATCCGGAGGTTGTCGTTGAGAAGATCGGCCGATTCGCGGATAGCTGGGATGAGCTGCTCTTTGTCCACGGCGGCCAATGCGCCGTCTGCGCGGGAAAGGGCGCTATCGAGGATCCGAATGGCCGAACTCAGAGGGCCGCTATTTGCCTGGAACCATGTATCGACGCTGGCTACCGCCCCATCTACTCGGCCCGCTACCTTTGCAATCTGATTGAATGTGTTTTCGAGAGGGTCTATCGAATTGGCATAAATCACTTCGTCGGTGATCGCCTTTGCCGGGGTGCCGGCTTTGGGGAGGATGGCAACCGACCGTTCCCCCATCAGCCCTGTGGAGCGGACCGCGATCTCATCGGTATCGTAGATTTCGACGCTCGAATCGGTCTTCAAACTCAGCTCATAGAAATAGACACGCCCCAACTCATCGGGATTGCTGCGGGCGTCCTCGATCTCCCGAATATGGATGACTTCGCCGACCGGTTTGCCTGCGAAGGTGACGCGGGTTCCGACGACGATGCCCGCGATATTGGCGAACCGGACATGGAGGATCTTCCTTCCATCTCCTATTTTCGGCTCTAGAAAGAGGATCATGGAGACCCCAATAGTCACCGAGGCGAGTACAAAGAGGCCGATGAGGATATTTTTTATCTTATCAGTCATGAACCTATCCTTTAAGAAGTCCTTTTTATTTGATAGGAGATACTTTCTCTAAGAGCGCGGATCGTGGGATCGTCGATCTGGAGAAACATCTCCGGTTCGGCGAGATGGGCAATCTGTCCATCCCGGTGGAGGGCGAGCCGGTCGGCGATGAAAAGAGCTGACCGGAGGTCATGCGTGACGATGATGCTCGTACCCTTGAGTTCCCGCTGTGTCTTGACGATCAGTTCGTTGATTTGCTGGGCCGTGATCGGATCGAGTCCTGTGGTCGGCTCGTCATAGAGGAGGATCGAGGGGCGGTAGACGATGAGCCGGGCGAGCGCCGCCC
>CAZVXG010000230.1:0-2026 GCA_964631635.1 uncultured bacterium
TCTCAAGCCTGCTGCCATCCTAAAGAATGTTTTTATACCGATGACATTCCCGAATTCATAGCTGGAGCGAAAAAAGCGGGCCTCGACGGAGAACTCTTCGTCGGAGTAGCGGCTCTCAAGCAAGCTCTCGCCGCGCGCGGCGTTCTTGTATAGACAAGTGCCCTCTTCCAAGGTATAATCAGAAAAATGAAATCCAAGAAAGGCAAGGAGGCCAAGATAGCCCGTAACCTTGCCAAATCCATCCTCCAATACATTCATGGAAGACGCTATAAACCAGCGACTTGCGATGGATTAATCAGACAGCTCGACATTGCTCCCGCTCATGAGGAAGAATTCAAGAAAGTCCTATCCAATCTCGTCGAAAATCGCGACCTGTCCCTTCAAAGCGACCGGTATCAGATTCCAACCAATTCACTTTTGCTGATTGGAACGGTCAGCGTCCATCCCAAAGGGTTCGGCTTTGTTAAAAACGAGCAAGGACCCGATATTTTCATCCCGAAGCATGGGATTTGCGATGCGGTCGACGGGGATGAAGTCGAGGTCGAAGTCGCGCCGAATCCTTCTCCCAAAGGGCCGGAAGGGATCATCATCGCGATTTTGAAGCGAAGCCGCACCTTTTTGGCCGGGACGGTCATCGGCAGATCGGGACGCCATGCCACTGCCTACTGTCCTCTCCTCGGTCCTGACAAGCCCCTCATCGTCAAGTCACCCAAAGACGTTTCTCTCAAAGCAGGGGATCGAATCATTTGCAAAGTCGCTGTGTGGAGCAATGAACAGGAGTTGGCCGAAGGCAGCCTCACCCGGCTGATCGGCAACATAGCCGACCCTTCCATCGATATCGAAGCTGCGATCGCCGAATTCGAATTGCCGGATGGATTTTCTAAGGAAAGCCTCGAAGAAGCGAAGGGCGCAGGCCTCAGGGTTTCTTCCAAAGATCTTGAGGGCCGCCTTGATCTCACTTCTGACGAATGCGTCACCATCGATCCCGATACCGCGAAAGATTTCGATGACGCAATTACTCTGACGCGAGACGATCGGGGACATTTCCATCTCGGCGTCCATATCGCCGACGTCGCCCACTATGTAGCAGCCGGCTCTCATCTCGATCTCGAGGCGTTCGAGCGCTGTAACTCCACCTACTTTCCCGGCCAATGCATCCCCATGCTTCCCGAAGAGTTGTCGAACGAACTCTGCAGTCTGAAGTCTGGCGTCAAACGCCTCACCCAATCCGTCCTGGCTGAATTCGACCCTGGCGGAACTCTCGTCCGCTATGAAATCGCGCGCACTGTCATCAAGAGCCGCAAGCGCTTTACTTACAAGGAAGCGCTCGCCGTTATTGAAAAAAGAACCAAATCGACCCACGCACCGCTGCTCGACCGTATGGTCGAACTCTGCCGCGTCTTGAAACAGAAGCGATTCGAGCGGGGCAGCATCGATTTTGCCATGACCGAAGATGTCGTGATGGTCGATGAGAAAGGAATCCCTTTGCGGATCGAGCGAATCGAGTACGACATTACGCACCAGATGATCGAAGAATTCATGCTCAAGGCCAACGAGATCGTAGCCTCCCATCTCAATAAGCAAGGAAAAACGTTGATTTATCGCGTCCATGAGGAACCGAACGCCGATTCTTACAAAGACTTTTACGCGTTTGCCCGCACCCTCGGTTTCCATCTCCCCGCTCAACCCACCCATCGCGATATTCAAAAACTCTTTCAAGAAGCCAAAGATTCCCCTCTTCTCCCTCAACTATCGGTCAGCTTCATCCGCAGCATGCGCCTCGCCTCTTATTCGCCAGACAATATTGGCCATTATGGGCTCGCTCTCGAACATTATTGCCACTTCACCAGCCCGATCCGCCGTTATACTGATCTCATCATCCAGCGCCTCCTGTTCGATGAACTTCCGCTTGATTGCGATATCGAGTCGATCGCACAAAAATGCTCGGAGAAAGAGCGGATCTCATTCCGCGCCGAAAGCTCCGTTGTCCTCTTGAAAAAACTCCGTCTTGCAAGCACCTATTTCA
>CAZVXG010000231.1:0-1973 GCA_964631635.1 uncultured bacterium
GGCTCCGGTAACGAGTCCGACATACCCTGTTCCGACCATCAATATTTGCATGAACTTATCCTCCAATTATTAATACCATTTATCAAAAAAGAAAGTGTGAAGAATTGAAGGATAGGTTCATTCAATAAGCTCCTTTTGGAAATAGCATTCTTAAGGCAGTTTGAAGAATTAAGCGAAGATCGAGCCAAAATGATTGGTTGTCGATATAGAATTCCTCGAGTTTGATTCTCTCTTGCAGCGTCAAGCGGTTTCTTCCTTCGACGATCCATAAAGTAGTGAGGCCGGGACGGATCGAAAGGATTTTCGATGCCTTCTCTTTCAGATAATGAGTGACTTCGTCTTGCGTGAGAGGGCGGGGTCCGACCAAGCTCATATCTCCTCTAAGGACATTGATGAACTGAGGGAGCTCGTCGAGCGAGGACTTCCGCAGCCATTTTCCAATGGAAGTGATGCGTGGATCCGATTTGAGTTTGTAATAGGTTTTCCATTCCTGGAGGAGGATCGGATTGCTGGCTAACAGACCTCGCAGCAACACATCGGCATTGGCATGCATGGTCCTGAATTTCAAACAGCCAAAGGGCCTGCCATCGCGTCCGATGCGCGGATGGGCATAAAAGATTGGCCCGCGGGAAGAATATTTCACTGCGACAGCGCAAAGGAAAAAAATCGGAAAGGCCAGAATCAGGACAAGAAGGCTAAATGCAATATCGAACAAGCGCTTGATCAAGATAACCTCAGGGTTGAGATTATCCCATTAGGGCAATATCTGCAAGATTGCCAGCGTTGAGAACAAAGTGGCGGCTGCAGAGAGATGCGAGATGCGCATCATGCGTAGCCAGGATGAGACTTTTATTTCTTTCTCGCACCAAGGAAAGGAGCAGGATGCCGATGGCTTCGGCATTCGCGGCATCGAGATTGCCGGAAGGTTCGTCGGCTAGGATGAGACTTGGATTGTTGCAAAGAGCGCGGGCGATCGCGACGCGCTGCCGTTCGCCGCCAGAGAGAAGTTTTACGGGAAAATCTGCGCGGTGGGCGAGGCCGACGGAAGCGAGTAAATCCATGCCATGTGTATGCGAAACTGTGCGCCGGTCAATCTGGGCGGGCATGAGAGTATTTTCGAGAGCAGTGAAGTCTTCGAGGAGATGGAAGGATTGGAATACGAAACCAACCGAGCGCCTCCGGATCGCAGAGGCGTTTGCGCGGGTGCAGGGCATCCCTTCGATTTCCAAAGAGCCGCTATCCGGCGCTTCGAGCGTTCCGAGGATGTGGAGGAGGGTGGTTTTCCCTTCTCCCGATCTGCTGCAGATGGCGGCCGACTCTCCTTGCTTCAAGTCGAGACAGACGCCGGACAGGACATCGACCGGTTGAGGAGACCGGTACGATTTTTTGAGATCGCGGGCGATGAGGATCGATTTTGCAGGATTCATTCGGACCTCAGGGCGGAGGAGGGATGGATGCGGCTCGCCTTGATCGCGGGAATCAGGCCGGCAGCGAGGGAAAGGAACGGAGTGGCGATCAAGACGAATAGGAACGCTTCCCCGCTGAGTTGATTCGGAAGCGTGCCGAAGAAAGCGGGATTGAAAGCGGCGCGCCCTTGCAATTGACTGAGGAAGGAGACGAGATGATCGAGGTGTTTTAAAGTAAAGATGGCGGCGAGGCTGCCGAATAGGCAGCCAAGCGTGCCCATCACAACCCCGCAGACGGCGAAGATCGCGGCGATGCTGCGGAATGAAGCGCCCATCGATTGGAGGATGGCGATCTCTTTTTTCTTGTCATTGACGAGCAGGACGAGCAGGGAAATGATGTTGGAACAGGCGACGACGAGAATGATGGCAGCGATGAGAAGAAGGAGCGTCCGGTCGCTTTGAAATTGCAGCATGAGGTCCTTGGAAAATTCAAAATTTTCATAGGTATCGACTTTCCAATAAGAGGAGATGCCGGCTTTTGCGAACCTCGCTGCGATTTCTGAGGCT
>CAZVXG010000232.1:0-1968 GCA_964631635.1 uncultured bacterium
GGCCGATGCTGTGGAGGAGGTGGGTTTTACCCAACCCTACGCCGCCGTGGATGAATAGCGGATTGTAGGATTTTCCTGGGCGCGCAGCGACTCCTACCGCGGCCGATTTGACGAACTGATTCGAGGAGCCCTCGATGAAATGGTCGAACGTATAGAGCGGATTGAGCTTCAAGTCGATTTTTTGCGGTTCTTCGGCCTGCACCTCAGGGGAGGCGGCGATTGTCCGCTCGGGTTGAAAAGCGACGCGGAATTGGATGGCGGCTTCGCCCGAACCCTTCAAAGGGAGAAAATCGGCGAGGATCTCCTTGAAATTACCGAGCAGATACTCTTGGACGAAGACGTTGGGGACCTCAAGGGTGACTTCTTCATGGTTGGCTTCGATCAAACGGATCGGTGCGATCCAGTTCTCGAACTCGGCGGAAGAGCACCGCGCTTCGATGAACTCGACAAATTGCGTCCAGCCGTTTTTAACTTCGCATTCCAGCATGATTTTACAAGGGAGTTTTTTAACGCTCAATCTAACACCGGCAAAAAAGCGGGGCAAGTAAAATCAACGATAGGAGAGGATCAGGGCGGCAGCCTGAGCGGCGATATCTGGAATAGAGGATTTTTCCAGCTCCATCGCTTGGAGCAGCCCTTGCCGCTTATAGCCGAGCATAAACAGGGCTTTGGCGCGGTTCAATTGAGTCGGGGGATGATTGGGCTGCGATTTCAAGGCGCGGTCCAGGAAGTCGAGAGCCTTCAGCCCATTGCCGATTTGCAGGTGAAGGGCGCCGAGCGTCTGGAGATCGTAATGAGAGGGGGGAGTCAAAACGCTCAGAGCATCGAAGAAGGTGAGGGCGACATCGTAGACTCCTTGTTTGATATAGGAGTAAGCGACATATCGCAGATCCTCCAGTTCGTTTTTTCCCCAACCCAGGACTTCCATCCAATTCATCTGAGACATCCTAACCTCGCTGATATTGGTTGCGCCGCGAATTGATCAAGGCCAGGGCTTTATCGAGCTTATTGATGCACTGGAAAAGGGCGAGCAGAGTCTGGCGCTCCTTCTCTTGCTCATCCCATTCCTGTTCGGACTGCTCCTGTTTCGAACCGCCATGATGCTTGTGGAGGGCGTCTTCGATGTTCTCGAGCTTTTCAGAGTCGGCTTCCATTTTCTCGTAGCCTCCCAAAGAAGGGATCAATTGATAGGAAAAGAGCGGCTTCCCATAGAACAGATAGTCCGGAGGGGGGTAGAAGAGCGCCCAGGTGAGAGTTTTTCCCACAGAGAACAGTTGTTCGAATTCGGTGAGAGCCCAAGGAGTGGCGATCGAAATTTCGGTTTTTTGCGGGATGAGGCGCGATTCCTCAATGTAGCGGGCCTCGTAAAATTCCTGATCCTTGGCATAGCGGATGGATGCTTCTACGCCCAGATTATCGATCGTGCGCGGCTTAATGGTCATATACTTGTCATTCTATCAACCCGATCATTTTTGTCGAACTGCTCGCAGGAAAAACTTGTGAACAACCGTTCGGATGCCCCGTTCATATGATATTAAAAATCTGATAATCAATGAATTGCATGCTTATTCGCCAACCAGTTAAAGGATCTTGGCCGGCGAGTTTTGAACAGATTTCCCACAATTTCCCACAGTTGTTTTTTTTGAATGTATTCTACTGATCGCAAAAGAGATCCGGCTAAGTTTCAGAAAGTGTTTTCGGAAATAAATTGCGCGATTTTCGATTTCGTGGCTAACATGTGGAAGAACGTGGAAATAATGATGAACGGGTTCTTCTTCAGTGGATCGGCAGTAGCGAAAATCGATGAGAAAGGGCGCTTTGTCCTACCTCAGGAGATGCGTTACGGACTTGTGGAAGAGGGAAAATGCGAATTCGTGATCGGGCTGGGACTCGGCGGCTGTTTAGCCGTCTATAGGAAAAGCGCCATCGGGAAAATCGTCGCCAAATTCCAGGAAAACCAGCACGTCG
>CAZVXG010000233.1:0-1965 GCA_964631635.1 uncultured bacterium
CTCGGATGAAATGGCTGCCGTGCTCGACGATAGCTCCGCTTGCTCTTTGGAGTCGCGGGCCTCTTCCTGCCTTTGCCGTTTGACGATCTCTGATTCCAGGTAGTTGATGATATCGGCAGCCGCTTGCGTTTTGGCGATTGCGGCAACGACGTCACCCTGTGCAGTGAGCGCCTGATATTGCCCATAGTTGCCGACGATCGAGCCCCCAGTCGTAACGACCTGAGCCAGGTTTGCCGCCTTCATAAAGGTCGATGGAGACCCTTCCATCACGACTTGCGAGAAGGTGCCCGTTCCCAAGATCTGTGCAACCAGTGTGAGGAGCTGCTGGACGATCTGGAACGCTACGACTAAGGCATCGGAGTCTTTGTCGCCCGCTGCCTTTGCCGCATCGACCAGGATATTGTTTGAGCCGATTGCGTAGAGCGCCGTAAAAAGAGCTCTTGTCGCTACTGTCCTCAGGACGCTTTTCTCGACTGTATCTTTTGCGACCTTCTCGGCGGTCGATCCCGTTGCTTTTGCGACGGCCTCATTAGCGGCTTGTTCAGAAGCTTTCATGAACATTGCCATCTGCTCGGCAGTGAAATTTTCGGTTTTGCCAAGCATCTGCATTAATGTCGATGCGTCTTTGGCTGCTATTGCGGCCGCATTTTCAATTGTTTCCTGCATGACTTTCTCAGTCATTTCGACGAGGGCTTTTTTACAGCTCGTGATTCCGCCTTTTTTAATAAATTGGCCAATCAGGTTTACGCCGTTTTGTTTGAAGAACTGGATAAACGTCTTCTCGGCCGCAGCTTTGATGGATGCTTGCACCGTAGCAGTGATCGTATCTTTTATGGCCGTTTCAGCGGCTGCCGATATCGCTTTACCGCTCTGTTCAACGACAGTTCGAACTGCTTGCTGCACGGCTTGTTCTACGGCTGCTGTGGCGGCCTGCGCAGCGGTTTGAGCTGCGATTTGCGCATCTTTTAACAACGCGTCTCCCGCTGCTCCGCCCCCTAAAGTGACGGCCATTTCCATACCTCCGACCAAAATTTCCGCAGCGAGTTTACTGCCTAGCGCATTGCCTAAAGCTTCAGTCAGCTTATCCATCGCGCCGCTCGCTTCCAGAGCTGTGACGAGCGCTACCGCCAGCGCCGATCCAATCCCGGGAGCCAACAAGGTCATTAAAGCGCCTCCGACGATTTGCACAACTTTCATGAGCGTTCCCATGATCGAAGCATATTTCAGGTTGTCTTCGAGCTCTTTTGTCTCTTTCTGCGTCTCCGCGATGTTCATCTGAGCTGCAGTGATCGAGGCTTGAGACATTTTTTTCTCGTTTTCCGCCTTGTCTTTCGCCGTGTATTGCTGGATTAGCGACAAAAATCCCATGATGATGACGAACAGGTTCAAGATTTTTTCCGTTTTTTCAGCAGAAGAGAGCGATGGGTCGGCGAGGAGCGCGAGAATCTGCTTTTCGATCGATTTGATGATGAGATCGAGCTGTTCGAAGTCGGCGCTTGTCAAAGAGGCAGTTTCCGAAACAATGCTGTCTAGGATGGTTGTGATGAGTGTTTCCATTGCGTTGGCGTTGCGTATGGTCGCATCGTCCCTATCTTCTCTTGCAAAGCCGCCGGAAAACAATTCATCCCACCAGCGGACGCCATTTTTATCTGCCTGAGCGTTGCCGCTTGCCTTAGCGTAGGCAATGTAATCATTGGACAGGGCGGTCGATAGATTATTTAAAAGAGTTCCTTCCTGATAACGGTGCTGCATCATGTTTGAAACTAAATTCATCAAATCATCTATATTGCCATTGGGATCGGCATTGATGAGATCCATATCTTCCTCTGCTTTTAATTCCTGTTTCAACGCAGAGAACAACTGATTGAGATAGCTGGAGATTTTCTGGAAATCGCTTTGAAAGTCATTTCGGCTGCTTCCAGCTGCTTGCAATTTATCGATCGAAACGAGCAATGCGTTGATCGA
>CAZVXG010000234.1:0-1927 GCA_964631635.1 uncultured bacterium
GATTGCTTTTGTATCCGACCGGGACGGCCCTCCCCGCATCTATCTTCTCGACATCTCCGGACCGAAAGAGACGCAGCGGCCGAAACCGCGGCTGCTCACCACGAAAAATCGAGAGAATACTTCGCCAGCCTGGTCTCCGGATGGGAAAAAACTCGCTTATGCTGCGAAAAGCGATGGGGTCCGGCAGATTTGGATCTACGATTTCGAGACAGGATTGGAAACGCAATTGACGACAGGGCCGGAAACGAAAGAAAATCCAGCCTGGGCCCCTAATAACCTCCATTTACTTTATAACACTGAAAGCGATACGAGCAGCGAATTATACCTCATCCAGATGGCCAAACCTGAACCCATCCTGATTTCAAAAGGGCCGGGTCAAAAGCGGTTTGCATGCTGGGAGACGCGATAATCTCGTCAAGAAATGTTCGTTTGCGTTACATTGAATATTAGAAGTTGCGAGGAAACAGTGATGCGCCGATTTATTCGTTCTATTTGCGCCGTAGCTCTGCTACCTATGGCAGGATGCATGCGGAGCAGCACCCAAACATGGGAAGATTTGAAAACAGCAGGCCGCTACATGCACCGCGGAGTCGATGCGATGTTCGGCAAGGATTATGAATCCCGTTTGCTCACCTCTGACGAAGAATTCGTGGGGCCTTACGATGACGAATTCATCCCGCTTAAGGATTCAGATCTTCGGAACGCCTATGCCGGCCTGGACACCGCTTTGCCCCAGCCCAAGGGGATTCCAGGACAAAAAGGGGTTCCTTCCCTCTCTGAATTCTACGCTCCCCCTGATTTGCTTCAGGTCTATTTCCGGCCGGTCCATTTCGATACAGACGCACACATCCCGAAAGATAAACATGAACTCGAAGCTCTTATCCAATTATCTGTCTATTTGAAGCAAAATCCGAATATTCTCCTGTACGTAGAAGGCCATTGCGATGAGAGAGCTTCCGCGAGTTATAACGTGGCTCTGGGTATGCGCCGCGCTAATTTCGTCCGCTTATTCTTGGTGAAACAAGGCGTCGATTTGAATCGGATCTACACTGTTTCACGCGGGAAAGAACAGCCTCTTGCGTTGGGCCATACACTGAATGACTGGCAACTGAACCGGCGCTCGGAATTCAAAATTTACGAGAAATAAGCAGGACGATTCAAGCGAAGCTTATTTTGATAATCAAGGAATTTATCATGCAATTCCCCTGGAGAAATAAGCCAGTTGCGAAATTCATTTTTTTATTGCCTCTTTTCTTCATGTCATGCGCCCCTTTGCGCAATTCTCCCCACGATGAAAAACATCAGTGGGAATTGAAGCTGCATGAAGTGCAGACGAATCTCGATGATTTGAAGCACGATATCAACTGTTTCCAAACGGAACTTCAAATCCTCGACGGGCGAATCAAATATTATGAAAATGCGCTAGCTACCCTGAAACAGCAAGATATCGAGAAACAGCAGACCAAACTCGAGCAGATCGCGCAGGAACTCCATCATTTGGAAAAGAAATGGTCCTCCCTGGAAAAGGTGCAGGAAGGAGAAAAAGGAGATCTAAACCAGCTCTCCTCCCATGCGAACGAAACGACCGCAGCCCTCATCCAATTCAAGTCTCGGATCCAGGAACTCGAACAAGAAATCATCGCCCAAAACCGTCGATTCGAAGAACTGGCTAAAGTAAAAGGCAGCATCGAATCGCTCGCTAAATCGCTCAAAGTAGCTTCGTTTAAAGCCTACAAAGTGCGGCCTGGTGAAACTTTGGAAAAAATTGCGGCCGCCCACCATACCAAAGTCGACCGAATCAAAAAGCTGAATGATCTAAGCGGCGATCTCATCGTCGTAGGGCAAGAGCTGAAAATTCCCATTGATTGATGAAACTGGACTTTGTCCGTTTAATGCGCGAGGGATTTTCGAGTGCGTCCCGCGGGCG
>CAZVXG010000235.1:0-1905 GCA_964631635.1 uncultured bacterium
TCCTTCCAGCCAGGAAATGGCTTGGAAGAGCCGCTGTAGGCGGATAGGGAGTGTCCAGAACGGCGCCGAAATGAGATGCGGCAGCGGCTGGGCCTTCTTTGAGATAGAGCCAGGTTCCATAAGGGCAATGAAGAGGTGAGATTTCCTGAGAAAGAGCGGAGACGGGCGCTCTTCGGAAAACCGCTTCCGCTTCCGGCAATTTTTTCCGCAGAAGATAGCTCCAGGCTTCGAGCGCATCGAAGGAGAGTTTTTCCCGCTGCCGGATTTTACAGACTCGCAATTTTTTTGCGCATTGCTCGATCAGATCGAACTTTTCCTTTTTCAAAGCGCTGCACATGCGGTGATGCAGAGAGCGGCATTCTCCTTTCCCCATTTGAGCAGGCAACTCCACGAGATCGAGGGGCTGCAGGGCGCTGCGGATGGAATGCAGGCACGAATAGGGGAGGGAAAGAAATTTTTCCGCCTTGTCGTATGCCTCGAGCTCGATGAGGCAGAAAATGGCGTTGGCAAGCAGGATCTCGTGGACGGGCTTTCTTTTGAGGAGAGAATCGGCCATTTCGACGAGGATCGGAGTGGCTCGCAGCCAAAAGGCGAGTTGAATGGCCATCAAAGGAAGCGAATCTGGGCATTCTTCGATAAAGGAGAGAGGTTCCCAGTTGTTCTGAAGACTTTCGATCAAGTTCCTCGTTCCCGGATTTTCCAAAAGATCGGGGATATGGCGGAGAGCCAGGAGGATGATTCGATAGGCGGCTTCGCGGTTGTTCAGCGAACTTTCGTGCATCCGGTAGACGATATGCTCTTTGAGCATGGGAAGCAGGGGGTGTTTGGGAAACTTCCTGAGGGCGAGCTCGAGGCATTTCGCCTCCTCCTCCGAGTCGCTCAGCGATTCGTAGACGAGCGATTTGCCTAGATATTCCAAAGGCGCTCCTGGAGTGCGGTAGAGCTTTTCAAATTCTTTCAGGGCCAAATGAGCGAAGCGATCTTCTTTCTCTGCCTTTCCTTTTTCGAGCAAAGTGAACCCTGCGCGAAAGAGCGCTTCGCGCCCTTCGATCCGTCCGGGAAACGATTGGCCGATGCGCCGGTATTCGCGCAGGGCCAGATCGTAGAGCTTATGGCTCAAGAAAGCATTGGGGACGGCAAGGCAGCCTACCATCACATTGCGGCTTCCGTCATGAAGGGTCCAATTTTTTATTGCGAAGCCCGCATCCTTGTGGAGGAGTCCCACATGGGTGCCGGCTAAGGGAAGATGACTCATAAAACTCAGTTTGAGAAAGCCGTCGAGATAAAATTTCACGTGGTCTTCGATTTTTTCGATCCGGATTTTATGCCAGGCTCCTGGACGGAGGAATACCCCGGCCGCTTCGAAGACTTGCACGTTATTGCGGAAACAGCGGCAAGAGGGCTCTTTCTTCGATCCGATCCAAAGGCAATAGCCTTCCTCAAAGCTTTTCCTGGCGTCGGCTTCTGGAATGCTGAAGAGGAAACCGATCCCTTGTCCGTCGGCTCCCATCTGCACTTCGGCGTCGATGCGCAGGTTTTCGGGAAATGAGCGGCGCGAGATCATCAGCGCGGCCCATTCGGTGACGTCGAGAGAGCGCGTGATCGCGATATGTTTGGCAAGCAAGATATTCTCTTGGAACTGCCAATCCTCCTTGCGCTGCCGGTCGAGTTCCCCCAAAAAGATCCATTCCGGTTTGCCTTCGATGTAGTTTTTCACGTCGACGATCAGGGCTTCGACGCTCTTGTATCGGTCTGGAATTTCACGGGCGAGACATTTCTTGCAGACGGCCGCAAGCTGGTGCGGGATATCGCGATAGGGAGCCATCTCGACGGGATCGATCAGCTCTTCCATATCGGCCATTTTGCGGAACGCGGCGATCGTCTTTCGTTGGAATGGAAGCTGCA
>CAZVXG010000236.1:0-1889 GCA_964631635.1 uncultured bacterium
GCTATAAAGGACGATCCCGAATTTCGGTCTTTCGTCGAACAATTAAAATAGCGGTGAACACATGCTTCTCCTCTTATTCCTTGTACTCGCCTCCTGTAGTAGTTGCAGGCATTCCTCTTCCGCCATTCAGGAACTGCCTCCGACGAAACAAAAACAGAAGATCGCCCTTCTGCAGAAAAAACTCCATCTTGCTGAAAAGGAAGAAAAAAAGATCCATATGCAAGTCGAGCGGCTAAGCGATGAGATGCACGAAGCGCGGCTTAGGCTGATCCGTAAACAGATCGACGAATACGAAGAGATGATCCGGAAGAATCCCAGGAAGAAAAAAGATTTAGACAGCGGGGAACTGTTTTTAGAAGAAAGGGAGCAGCTTCATCGGATGATCCAGAGCGGAGCATCTTCTTTCGAAGCGCAGCTCGTCTTGGACCGGATCTTGCAGCTCATCACAAACTTAAGCGACGAGCGCTCCGAGTAGGGCAACTGCTTTACCGGAGAACTTCCTGGATTTCGAGCAGCCATCGAGATAGAGATCGATGCCGGCTGAATTATCTTTTGCAAAAATCCTCGAGTTGACTACTATTCCTTATTGGATCCAAGGAGTAGTCCCATGTCTCGGTTTCAGTTCCTTCTTTTCTGCTTCGTGTCAGCTCTGCAGGCTTCTCCAGTTAAATCTACACCTGCGCAACCGCCGCAAGCCGCCGCGGCAAAAAAGAGCGAAGCCTTCAAGCCATTCACTGGAAAAGTCGCCGCCCACAAGGTGCGCCTCCGCGTCAAGCCCGATCTCGAGAGCCATATCCTCAGGCAAATCAATAAAAACGATCTGCTGTTAGTCGTAGGCGAAGAGGGGGATTTCTACGCGGTCGAACCTCCGAAAGATACAAAAGCCTATGTCTTCCGAAGCTACATCCTCGATGACCGGATCGAAGCGAACCGGGTCAATGTGCGCCTGGAGCCGCACGTCGATGCTCCGATCGTCGGTCAACTCAAGGCTGGGGACCTCGTCAAAGGGCAAATCTGCTCGACGAACCATAAATGGTTGGAAATCCAAGCTCCGAAAGAGACCCGTTTCTATGTTTCAAAAGAATATCTCGTGTCCGTCGGCGGGTCCGATTTTCTCGCCACGATGGAAAAACGGAAAGCGCAAGTAGAAGATCTGCTGAATGCCGGTTTCCTCATGGCGGAAACAGAATGCAAAAAGCCTTACGAGGAGATGCTCCCCGCGGCTGCAAGCGAAAAGTTTCAAATGGTCCTTCGCCAGTTTGCAGATTTCCCTCAGGCCGCGGCGCAGGCGACAGAAGCCCTCGCGCTTTTGAAGGAAACCTATCTCAATAAGAAGATCGCCTATCTCGAGTCAAAGGCCGAATTGACTCCTGGAGCTAAGGAAGAGCTGTTGACCAAACATCGCGCCGAAAGCGCCGAGCTTTTCGCCGATGCACCGGTTATTCTCGATCCGAATCTTTGGAATAAGCGATCTCAGAAGAAACGGATAACCTCATCGATGCATGGTTGGGATGCGCTCGAAGAATCGCTCTATCTGAGCTGGACTGCGTTCCATTCCGGGAAGAAAATCGATGATTTCTATTCTGAGCAAAAAGCCAACGCCTCCATTCTTACAGGAACAGTCCAGACTTACTACGATACGATCAAGGATCGGCCCGGCGATTTCTTATTGAACCATGCAGACGGTTCCTTTTCCTATCTTTACAGCACTCAGGTGGATCTCGCTGAATATGTGGGAAAAACGGTTTCGATCATAGCGAGCCCAAGGCCGAATAACCATTTCGCCTTCCCTGCTTATTTCGTCATAAGTGTCGAATAGTGAACTCTACCATTTATACAGATAATGAATGAAGAATAGGAATAGGCGGTTACTTTAGACGTGCGGGGAC
>CAZVXG010000237.1:0-1887 GCA_964631635.1 uncultured bacterium
GGACATAACGTCATCGCCGCCATTTTCCATGCCGCGAAATCTTTTAGCCCCCATTCGCAAATCTTCGGCTTTTTAGACGGGTCTTCTGGAATCATCGAGAACAGGAAACGGGAGCTTTCAGAGCGGGAAATCGCCGCTTATCTCAATCAGGGCGGTTTCGATCTGATCGGATCGGGCCGAACGAAAATCGAAACGGCGGCGCAGCTCGATGCTTCCCTGAAGACTTGCGAAACCTTGCAGCTCGATGGGCTCATCATTATTGGAGGCGACGATTCGAACACGAACGCCGCTGTTCTCGCCGAGTATTTTCTCAATCGGGGTTCTCCTACAAGGCTGATCGGAGTGCCAAAGACGATCGACGGAGATTTGCAAAGTCCCGATATCGAAATTTCCTTTGGATTCGATTCGGCCTGTAAAACCTATTCTGAAATCATCGGCAACATCGCCCGCGACGCCCTCTCGACGAAAAAATACTACCACTTCATCAAACTGATGGGCCGTTCGGCATCGCATATTGCCCTGGAATGCGCTTTGTCTACCCATCCCAACCTCGCTTTGATCGGAGAGGAGCGAAAGCCTCTCGAACGGATCGTCCAGGAGATCGCCGATCTCATCTGCAAGCGCGCAGAAGCCGGGAAAGAATATGGCGTAATTCTCGTACCGGAAGGGCTGATCGAATTCATCCCGGAAATTGGAGCGCTGATCGCCTCTTTGAACCGCCTCCTCGCTCAAGATCCAGCGGCTGCAGTAGAAAAACTCGAGAGCGCACAAAAAAATCTGTTCCTTCAGCTTCCTGAAAAAATCCAACAACAGCTCCTTCTCGATCGAGATCCGCACGGCAATATCCCAATTTCTCAAATCGATACCCAGATCTTGCTGATGGACCTCGTTAAAAAAGAGCTGAAGAAGCGGCAATTCAAAGGGAAGTTGTCCGCGCAGGATCACTTTCTCGGATATGAGGGAAGATCCTGCTTCCCCACCAACTTCGATGCGAACTATTGCTATGCGCTCGGGCTGTTAGCCGCGCTTGGCGTCAGGGATGGGCTGACTGGAGTGATCTGCAGCGTCCAACATCTAGCCAAACATCCAAAGTATTGGAGCTGTAAAGCCATCCCCATCGTCCGTCTGATGCATCTCGAAATGAGGATGGGAACAGAAAAACCGGTCATTCAAAAAACCCTCGTCGATCTCAACGGCAAGCCGTTCGCGCAATTTGCCCGCTTGAGGAAATCCTGGGAAATCGACGATTGCTATCAACATCCAGGCCCTATCCAATTTTTCGGCGATCCGGAATTGACCGATTCGGTTCCCGTCACTCTTCTGTAGGAACAGATTCCGATTGCGATCCGATAAGATCGATCTTCTGCCAGGCGCCGCGCTTGAAGCGGACCAGGTAGACCAGGAAGAAGAGAGCCGCATATCCCACCGTCAGACCCCAGGCGTATTCGACCGGCATTTGGTTTTGCACGACGATTGCGTAAACCGGGAGCAGGAGGAAGGCCCAGACGGAAAACGAGCCGAGGAAGAGGAGAAATAAAGTATCCCCCGCTGCGATGAGCAGGCCGCTCAACACCCAGCGCAAGCCATCGAAGAAAATATAGATGAAAGAGAGGATCATGCAAGTCTTCAGCGAGCCGGAAAAGGCTGGATCCAGCGCCAGGCTCCCTTCATTTTGAGTGAAGAAGAGCAATCCGGCGGTCTCGACAGGATCGAACAGGAAAATGGCCGAGATAGCCATGAGAAAGAAAAAGAGAAGGATGAGTCCCGACTTCAGCACTCTATTGACGAGCAGATGCCGCTTGGCGCCGATGAAATTGGCGGCAATCGCCGCTGAGCCGCGGCAAAGTCCATCGAAGAAGAAAGAGAGGAGGATGGTGAAACTCTGGC
>CAZVXG010000238.1:0-1886 GCA_964631635.1 uncultured bacterium
TGGACTGCATCGTAAATTTTTTTGTCGGCGTAAAGGAAATCCTTAACCATGGCTCTATGATATAGGAAGCGCGCTATTCAGGGCGAGGTTTACTCTCATGGATGTAGGAGGCTGTCACTTGGACGAACTCCGCTTTTCGTTGCAACTCCTTGATATTCTTCGCCCCTCCATAGGTCATTCCACTCCGGATCCCTCCGAGCAGCAAATTGATCAATTCTTCGGCTGTCCCCGATACCGGCCCCCAAAAATCGATCCCTTCAGCGACTGTCTTGGCTTTCAAGCCGCCATAAAATTCATTTTGAAAATCGACTGAGGCCTGTCCGCGGAATTTCGCCTCGAGATCAGAGGCAATATGTCTATGGGTCCGTTTGGGGGCTGCTGATTCTTTAGTCAGAGCAAAGAGTTTGCCGATCATCACTGTGCTGGCCCCAGCGGCCAGGGCGAGAACGACGTCGCGGCTGGTCCGGATTCCTCCATCCGCGATCAGGGGGACCCTGAGTTTTTCCGCGATACGGGCGCAATCTCGAACGGCGGTGAACTGGGGAATACCAAACCCGGTTACCATGCGAGTCGTGCAGGCGGCCCCTGGACCGACCCCTACTTTGACGGCATCGGCGCCCGCATTGACCAGATCGTGATAGGCCATTGCGGTGCAGACATTGCCTGCAATGATCTCCTTATCCGGATGGGATTTCTTCAGTTCTTGAATATGGCGGAACATCCGGTCCGAGTGGCCGTGGGCGACATCGATGCAAACTCCCAGCGCGCCGAGATCCAGGAGCTTGCGGGTCTCCTCGATCTTCTGGATCCCACAAGAGACGAATGTTTTGTTTTGGTATTTCTTTACCCATTTCACTTGTTCCTCAAAGGCAATGAAGCGATGGAAAATGGGGATCGACCCTTGCGAGATCAGAAGATCTGCAAGTTCGTAGCTGATCACCGTATCCATGTTGGCGGCCAAGATGGGGATTCCCACTTTCAACTGTTTTGTAAGCCAGCTTTCCAGGGAAGGCTCGGTCCTGGAGGGGATATTGTTGAACTGGGGGACCAGCGCGACATCGTCATAGGTCAAGGCATGGCGCATCAGAAACTCCTAAAGAAGCCATTGTATCCATTTAATGCTTTTGTAACCATATGAGCAAATTGCAAGACTCAATGCCTGCCAAAATCGCCCTTTTGGTGCTCTCCTCGCCCCTCCCCTGCCCCCAAAAACGATGCATTTTTTCAGGGGGGCCCAGGGTGCCCTACCCCAAAAACGATGCGTTTTCGGGGACCCCGGAGGTATCGCAGCGGCGACTCGCCTACTTGTTCAAATATGATCTCGCCCTACCCCCAAACGATGCGTTTCGGGAGATCAATAGATACCAGTATAGTTCCTGTATAGTTCTCCTGGACGGAAAAAATTGAGTTCTTCCTAATACTGGGATGCATTTAACTTGTATTAAATTAAATTTTTTAATATACTTATCGCAATGTTAACGATAAACATCAATAACTAATTATAAAGATAATATATAATCATGGCATTTAATGCTATTTGCTCAAATACATGGATAATCAATTCTCTCTGCTCAAGTACAGGTTCTCTCTGCTCAAGTACAGGGATTGATAATCTAGAAGATGCACACTTGGTAGCGGCTACAACAGTGGTTGCAACGGGAGTGTTTATGTATTATGGCGGCTATAGAGCAGTCAACAAAGCAGCCCACTGGGCAAGGAATACAATCCAGCATTTGCTACTAGCCTACCGTAGTAATGGGCCGGTTGCTGACGGACTTCGCATCTTAAGAGATGCCCGGCCCAATCATCTCTTGACGTCAGCGAACCGCGCTGCGCTTGTCGCAAGCGGAGCGAATGCCCGGGCGGTTGCTCACGGACTTCGCATC
>CAZVXG010000239.1:0-1844 GCA_964631635.1 uncultured bacterium
TTTCTCGCCTATGAACTCGAACCGCTGAAACCCTATATCGTCGAGATCGATCCGCGCCTCAAAAAACCTGTCGACCTTTGCCTCAAAATCCGGCGCATTGCACGAGACCGGAAAAGAAAAACCCAGGAATGGCTCGTCGATCTCGTCTACGAATCGGAAATCGGCTCGATCGATCCGTTGTCGATTTGGGATGCATTCCAGGAGAAGCGGCGCCACCTCTTTTCTTCCGCCGGTTTACTCAACCTGAAAGATCCCAGATTCAACTGGATCCGGCAGCTCCAGAAGCGGCGCCTCGATCGGAAAAGGGGAATGATCCGCCTCAATACGCTCGAATGGATCCGCCTCACCGCGTTCGAGCAGATCGAAGCGCCGAAAGGAGAGGATCCCGAGCAAAGCGCAACCCGCGATCTGCTCGAAGAATTGAGCCGCCTCGAAACGGATCGCCTCCTCGACGTCTCGAAATTGCACGCGACGCTGCGCCCCTATCAGGAGCAGGGGCTTGCCTGGCTCTGGTTCCTCTATTGCCACGGGCTTTCAGGCCTTTTGTGCGACGATATGGGACTCGGCAAGACCCACCAGGCGATGGCGCTCCTCGCCGCCATTTCGCATGAGAGCGGAGAGCTCGGGTATAAATACCTGGTCGTCTGCCCCACCTCCGTCATCTATCACTGGCAAGAGCTCCTGAAGCGCTTTCTTCCCGAGATTCGAGTCTGCACTTATTATGGTCTCGAACGAACTCTCCACGATTTCGATACCGATTACGATCTCCTCCTCACTTCCTATGGTATTCTTCGGACCGGAAGGGAAGACTTACGCGCCTTCTCATTCGAAGTCGCCATTTTCGACGAGATCCAGATCGCCAAGAACCAGGCTTCGCAGACCCACAAAGCGCTCCGCGCGATCGTCGCCCAGATGCGCCTCGGACTCACCGGCACGCCGATTGAAAACCGCCTCCGCGAACTGAAATCCCTTTTCGATATCGTCCTTCCCTCCTACATGCCCCACGATGCGGCATTTCGCGACCTGTTCGTCAACCCAATCGAAAAACAGGGAGATGTCGAAAAGAAGACGCTGCTGGGCCGTTTGGTAAAACCATTCATCCTGCGCCGCAAAAAAAGCGAAGTGCTCACCGATCTTCCAGAAAAAATCGAGGAGATCGCCTATTGCGATCTATCCGAAGAGCAAAGAGGGCTCTACAGGCAAGTCGCCGATCAGATGCGCAGCACAGTCTACCAGGAACTCAAGGACTTTTCCAAACCCGTTTCCTATCTCCATGTGTTTTCAGCCCTCATGAGCCTCAAGCAGATCTGCGACCATCCCGCGCTTTTTTATGGCGATATCAAAAAATATCAGGAAAGCGCTTCTGGCAAATGGGATCTTTTCATCGAGCTTTTGGCCGAAGCGATGGACAGCGGCCAAAAAGTCGTCGTCTTTTCCCAATATCTCGACATGCTCGCCATCATCGAGGCCCATTTGAAGAAGAAAGCGATCGGCTATGCCTCCATCAAAGGCTCCACCCGTGACCGAAGCGAGCAACTCAAAAAATTTCGGGAGGACCCCGAATGCAAGGTATTTGTCGCATCGCTGCTGGCTGCCGGCGTTGGGATCGACCTCACCGTCGCCTCGATCGTCATCCACTACGATCGCTGGTGGAACCCGGCAAAGGAAAACCAGGCCACCGACCGGGTCCACCGGATCGGCCAGAACCGGGGCGTCCAAGTCTTCAAACTCGTGACGAAGCATACCATCGAAGAGCATATCCATGATCTGATCGAACGAAAGAAAGGGCTTCTGGAAGAAATCGTCGGAGCTGAAGACGAGAGCCATTATTTAAGCCGCGAAGA
>CAZVXG010000240.1:0-1830 GCA_964631635.1 uncultured bacterium
GCCAGGCAAAGCCGGCGCCGAAGCAGCTCAACTTGAATAAGTTGAGCGATGCAGGAGGGTCTCAAATTCAGTGGCTGTCCGACGCAGTCAGAAACCAGTTTTTCAGGTTGTTTGTGTATAGAGAAACTCGATGCTGATCTTCGTTTTCTGCCTGTCGGCCGCAGCTCTTTTCCTCCAAAGTGTTTGCCTGTCTGGAATCCCGATGAACGCATTTGCTCCCTGGATTGCGTTTGTCACTTTGCGCGTGTCCCTTCAAGAAGACTTTTGGAGACCTTTATGGCTCAGCGCCGCCGCAGGTATCCTCGTCGATCTCCTCTCCGCTCATCCTTTAGGGCTGCACCCAATCGCCTACTCGCTCACTTCCTTCTTACTGTTCCGGTTCCGCAACCGGTTCTTCTATGACCGCCCGCTCCATCTCGCCCTCTTTGCGATGCTTGTTTCCTGCAACTCTTCCCTGTTCCAGATTTTCTTCCTTTTTCTCTTCGATCGGGGGATCTCTACTGATGGGAAATGGATAGCGGCCGATTGGATCGGGACCTCTCTTATCGACGGAATCTACGCCCTGATCTGGTTTTCAGGACCGCTCTATCTCTGGGCGAAGACCAAACGGATTTGGATGCTCTTCCGGCTGAAAAAAGCAGCATTCTGACATTCATTATCTGTATACCTGCGAGCCTGCGCTATTCATTACCTCTGCGGTGCGGCAACAGCTCTTGACCATTCCCGATCTGGATAATGGAAGAGGATCACTGTTACGACGGCAATCCCTGTCAGGCCGGCCAGAAGGAGGAAAGCCGCCTGGTAGCTGCCGGTCAGGTCGATCAGCCAACCTGTGAGGGCAGGGGCGATGATTCCGGCCAAAGAAAGGCAGCTGGAAGTGATCCCCTGCGAAGAGCCGGAGCGCTCTTTTGCTACGTCGATATTGATGCTGAAAAATGCCGGCTGAGGCATCAGGCCGAATCCCAACCCCAGGCTCAAGAAGACAAGCGATAATCCGAAAGAATGAGTAAAACTTAAGAGTAAAAAGCTAATCGCAGCGAGAAGCTGGCTGCTCCAGATGAGATGGGAACGAGCTATACGGCTGCTTTCTGTTTTCTTATAGAGCCAGTCGGAGAGGATCCCCCCAGCTTTCAAAAAAAGCGCTCCGACGAGCCAGGGAATCGTCAAATACCACCCTGTGCTTTTGAGATTGAGGCCATGCTGAGTGAGAAAATAACCGGGAAGCCATAAAGTGGCAAAAAACAACATATATCCGAATGCGAAATAAGCGATATTGTTGGCGATGAGCGCTGGATGCGTGAGGAGAAAACGCCAGTTTATGAGAGTCTTTTTTAGTTCATTCCCTTTTTTTAAACAGGATGTGGCAATTAATTTTTTTTCTTCTTCGCTCACATAAGGCGAATCTTCAGGACGATCGGTAAAAGCCCAGTACCACACAAATGCCCAGAGAATCCCTACAGCGCTGATTGCAAAGAACATCGCTCTCCATCCTAAATCGGCGACGAGATAGGAGGTGATCGGAGCGCCTATCACAGCAGATAGCGGAATCGCAATCAGACTCAGCGAGAGCGCCCTGGCCCGTTCCGAAGGAGGCAGCCAATCGCTGATGGATCGCGTGACAGCGGGAAAGTGGGGGCCTTCAGCCACCCCGAGGAGGAAACGGAGGCCGATGAACCCCCAGAATCCGGCGGCAAAACCAAGCAGCCCAACGCAGAGCGACCAGGCGACTGCAGCAACCGGCCAAACAAAGCGGGCGCCCCAGAGATCGACCAGCCATCCGCCAAACGCGGTCAATAGGATATATCCGACCCCAAAAGCGGAGAGGATCAT
>CAZVXG010000241.1:0-1828 GCA_964631635.1 uncultured bacterium
CTGTCGGCCATGAGACCGATTTCACCATCGCCGATTGGGTCGCCGATGTGCGGGCTCCCACTCCGTCGGCGGCCGCCGAAATCGCGATCCTCGAAAAAAGCAATCTCCTCAAGTTCCTCTCAGGTGCCGAACAGATGTGCCGCTATCGCCTCTCCCAGCACATCGGCCAGGGGAAACAGAGATTGAGCGCGATCTCCAGGCACCCCCTGCTGAGTTCCCCTTACGCGCTTCTGTCGCAGCCGATCCAGCAGCTCGACTCGATCCGCTCTTCGCTGGAATTGCTGAAGCCTTCGAATCAGATTGCCCAATGGCGGCAACGCCTCGCCCCTCTTCCGACTCGCTTCTCGTCCGCCGCTCTCCTCGCCCTTTCAGAGAAAAGAGAAAGGCTCAAGAGAATTTGGGAACACCTTCGTTCCCTCAATCCTCAAAACCTGCTCAAAAAGGGATATGCAATTCTCTTTTTAGAAAAAGAGTTTTCGATTATCCTTTCGGCCAAGGATCTTCAGCCAAATCAAACATTCACCGCCCTCTTGCACGATGGCCGAGTCGCTGCGACGGCAAACCGCATAGATACGAAGCATGGATGAGAATTTATCTTTTGAAAAAGCATTTGAGCGCCTGGAAAAGATCCTCGAAATCATGAACGGGGGCAAGACCTCGCTTGAAGAATCGCTGAAATTTTTTGAGGAAGCGGAAAAGCTAATGCGCATCTGCGGCTCCCGCCTCAACACCGCCGAGCAGAAGATCGAGCAGCTCATCAAGGGACGCAATGGAGAGCTGACAGCCGTCCCCTTTCCCCGTGCTGGCCAGAAAGAGGAAGAGCCCTTCTGATGATTGACGAGCCATCGGAACTGCGCTCCCTTTCCCTGCCCAAGCTCGAAATGCTCGCCCAGGAAATCCGAGACCGGATCATCGAAGTCCTCTCGGTGAACGGCGGCCATCTCTCCTCTAATTTAGGGATCGTGGAACTGACGATCGCTCTCCATCGCGTTTTCGATTCTCCCCGCGATAAATTCATCTTCGACGTCAGCCACCAAAGCTATCCTCACAAGCTCTTGACAGGCCGCAATAGCCGCTTCCATCAGATCCGCAAATACAAAGGCCTTTGCGGTTTTTGCCATCCCAAAGAATCGGAGCACGATCATTTCTTTGCAGGACATGCGGGCACGGCTTTTTCCTTAGCGCTCGGGGTTGCGAAGACGCGGGATCTGGATGGAGGCGCCGAACACATCCTTCCGATTTTGGGCGACGCTTCGCTTACTTGCGGACTCACGCTCGAAGCGCTGAACAATGTCCCGAAGCAGCTACCCCGTTTCATTGCCATCCTCAATGACAATACGATGTCGATCTCGAAAAATGTCGGGAATATCAAAAACATCCTGAGCCGTCTGCTCAGCAATCCCCTCTCGAACCATTTCTATTCCGAGATCAGGGATCTTCTATCCAAAGTTCCCGGCTATGGTTCCGCTCTCGATAGTTTGAGCAGGAAAATGATGGAATCGATAAAAAATCTCGTGAGCCCAGCCCCCTTTTTCGAAGAGTTCGGCCTCTCCTATATCGGCCCCATCGATGGCCACAACCTCAAAACGCTCATCGACACGTTCGAAGCGTTAAAGGAAACGCCTCGCCCCATCCTGCTCCATGTGATGACCGTCAAAGGGAAGGGAATGCCAATCGCAATCGCCAATCCCACACCCTACCATGGCGTGCGCCCTTTCGATCTTTGCAGCGGCAAGATCCTCCCCTCCCCTTCTTCCAAACCGACATTCCCAAAAATCTTCGGCCGCCATCTGTTGAAAATGGCCGACAGCGACCCCGATCTCATCTG
>CAZVXG010000242.1:0-1828 GCA_964631635.1 uncultured bacterium
GAAGCGACTCGCATTAAGGACATCCATTCCGATTTCAAGACGAAAGAAGTGGAACTGCAAATCGAATTCCACGAAAAGTTGGGAGCGCTTCTCCTCAATGAGAAAGCCCCCTCTGCAATCATGCACCGCAAGAGCGGCAAGGTCCTGATCGAGGAAGGGCAGATCATCACGCAAGAAATGATCGAACTGCTTGAAAATGAGAAAGCTGAAGACTTGATCATGTCCGATAAGGAGATTTATCTCGAACTCAAGAGAATCTTACGCGAGTTCGAGCTAACCTATCAAAGCCTTCAGATGCAGCATAAGACTGAAATCGAGTTTATGCGTAAAGGAGACACCGATTTGGATCCGGGCGTCATCCGCCAAGTCAAAGTCTACGTCGCTACGAAGCGCAAGCTGCAAGTAGGAGACAAGATGGCCGGACGACACGGAAACAAAGGGGTCGTCGCACGCCTTGTCCAGGAAGCCGACACGCCCTACATGCAAAACGGCGAAACGATCGAGATTATCTTGAATCCGCTCGGCGTTCCATCTCGTATGAATATGGGACAGCTGCTAGAGACGCATCTCGGATATGCAGCCAAGAAAGCGGGAATCTATGTAAGGAGCCCTGTATTTGAAGGCTTTCCCGAGTCGAAGATTTGGGAAATGATGAAATCCCAGACGATGTTCAAGGACGGAAAGACCTATCTCTACGATGGGCGGACCGGAGAGCGGTTCGATAATCCTGTCGTAGTTGGATACATCTACATGCTGAAGCTGAGCCACCTCGTCGCCGATAAAATCCATGCCCGTTCGATCGGACCCTATTCTCTGGTCACCCAGCAGCCGCTCGGCGGCAAGGCCCAGATGGGCGGCCAGCGCTTTGGTGAGATGGAGGTATGGGCTCTTGAAGCGTATGGCGCTGCGCATCTCCTCCAAGAGATGATGACCGTCAAATCGGACGATGTCGCCGGCCGCACCAGGATTTACGAGTCCATTGTTAAAGGCGAGAATACCCTCGTCGCAGGAACGCCCGAGTCATTTAATGTATTGGTGAAAGAGATGCAAGGCCTTTGCCTCGATATCCGCACTGAATTTGTACAGTAGACACATACCAAGGTTAGAGAAACATGCCGCCATTTGAAGCAGATGAGGACGTAAGAAGCGCTCACTTCGACAAGCTGACCATCAAGATTGCATCTGACGATGTGATCGGGAATCAATGGTCGCGAGGCGAAATTAAAAAACCGGAAACGATCAACTATCGAACATTCAAGCCCGAGAAGGGAGGGTTGTTCTGCGAGAAGATTTTTGGTCCTACACGCGACTGGGAGTGCGCTTGCGGAAAATACAAGAAGATCAAACACAAAGGGATCGTCTGCGACCGCTGCGGCGTTGAAGTGACTCTTTCAAAAGTGCGTCGAGAGCGGATGGCTCATATCGATTTAGCTGTCCCTGTCGTCCATATCTGGTTTTTCAAGACGATGCCATCCCGGATCGGAAATCTGCTCGGCATGTCCACAGCCGATCTCGAACGGGTCATCTATTACGAGGAATACGTCGTCACCGATGCCGGCCGCACCGACCTGCAGAAAAAGCAGCTCCTCAACGATAATGAATTCAGGGAAGCCCAAGAGAAATGGGGCAGCGATGGATTTACTGCGAAAATGGGCGGCGAAGCGATCCAGGAACTCCTCAAGACCGAAGATCTCTCCGCTATGGTCATCGAACTGAAAGATAAGCTGCGCAAGACCAAGTCGATGCAGGCGCGCATGAAACTCGCCAAGCGGCTTAAAATTGTCGAGGGTTTTTCTCAATCTACCAACAAACCCGAATGGATGGTGCT
>CAZVXG010000243.1:0-1815 GCA_964631635.1 uncultured bacterium
GTTAGGTCACTTGATCGGTAAAAATCTCAAATCGCTCGATGTACCGATCGATCTCGAGGCATTGGCAAAAGGAATGCAGGAAGAAGCTGAGGGGATCTTTCTTTTCAGCGAAGAGGAGTGCGCCCAAGCCCTTTCCTCGCTTGAGGAACAAAATTATGCCGCCAAAAAGGAGAAAAACCTGCAGGAAGCTGAAGCGTTCCTGGAGGAAAATAAAACCAGGAAAGGCATGGTTCAACTGGAAAAAGGAAAAATCCAGTTCGAGACTGTAAAAAAAGGAAAGGGGCAGATCGTCCAATCCTATAACTCCCCGTTGGTGCGGTATAAGGGAAGTTTCCTCAGCGGCGAATCGTTTCATTCGAATTTCGATGAAGAGCTGATCGCACTCGATGAAGCGATTCCAGGTTTAAAGCTGGGGATCATCGGCATGCGAGAGAGAGAAGTCCGTAAACTCTACATTCATCCGGAGCTTGCTTACGGAAAAGAAGAGCGCCTCCATCCAAATTCCCTGCTGATTTTTGAGGTGGAAATCGTCGAGGCCGACGCTTCGTCCGAGACTCTAGCTGCATCGGATTTTCCCGCCGACTCCTCCTCATGCAAGTAGTCCTTTATCAGCCGCAGATTCCTCAGAACACGGGCACGATCGCGCGTACTTGCGCAGCGGGAGGAACCGATCTAGTCCTCGTCCGTCCCTTAGGATTCAGCACGGGCAGCCGCCATTTAAAGCGAGCCGGCCTCGATTATTGGGGCGGCGTCCATGTCGAAGAGATCGATGACCTCGTCTCATTTCTTGAAGGCAGATCGACGTTCTTTTTTTCGAGCAAGGCGGAAAAACTATATACGGACGCATGTTTCAACAGCGAAGCGACCCTTGTCTTCGGTTCTGAAACATCTGGACTCCCTCCATTTTGTTGGGAACGATGGCCCGATCGTTTTTTTACCATTCCGATGACTCAAGCGCACCGGTGCCTCAACCTCGCATGCAGCGTCGGCATCGTCCTCTACGAGGCGCTTCGGCAAAATCATTTTTTATTCCCGAAGAACAAAGAAAGGAGAAATGAGAGCAGGATACTGACGAGCAAAGATGTCGCCAGCGGGAGATAGATCGTTACATTCCCCTTTTTGATTACCAGATCGCCGGGAAGTTTCCCGATCCACCCAGTCAACCAGGAAACCTGGACTTTAAAATGGATCATGGCGCCAAGGATGATGACGAGGAAACCAGTCAAGATCAGGAATCGGACCATTGATCCTCTTCGAGGAGACCCGGCCCTTAAGGGCCGGGTATTTCAAAAAAAGACGATTTGGGAGAGGGGTTCCCAAATCGACAATCAGTCACTAACTAGCAGATAAAATAAATTCTTTCACCGCCTCGGCGTTCCGCAATCCAACCAGGCGATTTATCTCTTTTCCATCCTTAAATAAAATCATAGTCGGGACTGAAGTGATCTGGAATCGGCCGGCGGTCTTTTGCTCATTATCGATATCGACTTTTCCAATGGAGGCTTTCCCTTTTATATCCTTTGCTACTTGCTCCAGGACAGGGGCCAACATGCGGCAGGGCCCACACCAATTTGCATGGAAATCGACTAGAGTCACCCCTTTTTGGATCTCCGTTTCGAAGTTTGCATCGGTCAGGTGTTTCATGTTTCCCTTTTCTGACATCGGCGGACTCCTGTTTATTGAATATCCATGTTACCCATTGCACTTGGTGCGGTCAAGTGACAAAATCCAGGATCAGCAGCGCCCGCCAGGGGCCGGGCGCTCCAGACATAAGCGATTGAGCCAAAATCCCATAAACTGTCCCAGCCCTCCAGG
>CAZVXG010000244.1:0-1812 GCA_964631635.1 uncultured bacterium
TCCGTCACGTAGACTTCTCCGTGCTGGAATGGGTTCATGGTTCCCGGATCGACGTTTAGATAGGGATCGAGCTTGAGCATCGCGATCTTGATTCCGCGGCTCTCCAGTAAATAACCAATCGATGCGGCTGTAAGCCCCTTCCCAAGAGATGAGACGACTCCTCCAGTCACAAAAATATACTTCACGGTTTCTGACGGCATAAATACTCTTCGAGTTTATCCAAGTCTTCTGGAATATCGACGCTCGGCGTCTTTTCTTCGACGAGCGCGACTTTGATTCGGTATCCCCATTCGAGGATTTTCAGCTGCTCCAAATCCTCGCATTCCTGAAGCGGGGTTGGAGGCAGGGATCCCAGCTGCTCCAATAAAGAGCGGCGATAGCAATAGATTCCGATATGGAGAAAGCCCGCTGGCGATTTGTAGGGGATTGGCGACCTGCTGAAATAGAGGGCAGAGCCCGATTTGTCAAAGACGCATTTTACGACTTGGGGAGCGAGAAAGTCGCGCGGATCGCGGATGGGAGCTGCCGCCGTGGACATAGCTGCATGCGGATCTGAGAGCAATGCCTGGACGATGGCGCTCATTGTGTTCGGGGATGTGCAAGGATGGTCCCCCTGCAGGTTCAGGATGGCTCCCGCCTGCTGCAGCTTTTCATGACGAGAAAGCGCTTCGATGATCCGTTCCGTCCCATCTCTCGGTTTGCTGGAGGTCCATAGGACCTCCCCGCCGAATTGACCGACGTGCTCGCCGATCCGCTCATCGTCCGTCGCGACATAAAGACGGTCTACGTCTGGACAGCGCAAAGCGCATTCGTAGGTGCGCTGAAGGACCGTTTTCCCTTGAGCCTTGGCTAAAAGCTTTCCAGGAAAGCGGGTGCTGTTATAGCGAGCTGGTATGACGCAAATGACCGACATATGGCGGCCCATCATACCTCCGCTTCATTTATCCCTCAACCCGCCTTTGCATGCGCCGAAAATTCGGCCAACGGAGTTGGCCCCCGACTGTCAAGGTTTGAGCTAAATTTTTCTTTCCAAAAAAATCACTAGGCGCTATACAGATATAAAATTTTTAAAAGAGCTATGAATACGTTCATTTTCTTTGTTTGCGCAACCATCACCTCCACCTCTTTCTTAAGAGCTGAGCCTTCTGCGGAAGCTGAGTCTTCTGCAGAAGAGGTTTTTACTGACATATATAAGCAAGGCGTTTGGAGTTGGGGGGTGGAGTGGAGTTCCGGAAGCGGGGGAAATTTAGCGAATGCAAGGGAATATGTAGGCTTTATACAATCCTTCTTAAAGGACAAGAATATTCAAACTGTCGTAGATCTCGGTTGTGGCGATTGGGATCTCTCTCGGCATATCGATTGGAGCGGCATCCACTATTTTGGATTTGACGTTGTCAAACACCTTATCGAGCGTAATCAGCAGCGTTACGGCACACAAACGATCTCTTTTTTTCAAGGGGATGGAACAAATGCTTCTCTACCTAAAGCTGATCTTCTGATTTGCAAAGACGTTCTTCAGCACTTACCCAATAGCCATATTTTCCAGATTTTGCAGCAACTTCCTAAATTCAAGTACTGTTTGATCACAAACGATGTCAACTCGGATACGCTGACATGCAACAACGACGATACCACACTGGGAGGCTATCATGGTGTGGATCTAACGAGAGCTCCTTTTAATATCTCAGGCACGAAAATTTTGAACTATCGATCGGAATTTGTAACCAAACAAGTCCTTCTTATATGCCCAAAAATGATTCAAGAATAGATTAATTTATCCTGCAAATCATGCCGGCGCTTCGCCGATCTTCT
>CAZVXG010000245.1:0-1811 GCA_964631635.1 uncultured bacterium
GCAGCGAGCGCGAACCGATACCAAAATCATCGAATTTGTGCAAGGAAGCGAGTTTTGCAACTGGTTCTCAGCGGATGGCGTCGAAAAGCGGCTCGAACCAAAAAAGCCCTTTCGGATGTTCGATGAGGATTTTCTTTTTCTGCAGCGAGGCGAGCCTCGACGTTCTGACGGGCTGTAAAAAGAGATCGGGCCGTTTGACCGACAGATAGAGCTGTTTGAGCTGTTCTGCTTGAGCTTTCCAGAAGATCGCTTCCTCAATGACCCCTTCCAGGAAATAGAGGATCCAGCTTTCCCAATCGCCCGTTTCTGAAATGCGGAATAGTTTTTGCATATACTGCAAACGGCAACGCTCAAAATAGCGGCTGAGGAAGAAAAACGGCCCGCTGATGAGTTTTTTTCTCGCGAGGAAAATGGGAATGTAAATTCTGGCAACTCTGCCGTTTCCATCCATGAAGGGATGGAGGATCAGAAATTGGGCGATCAAGATGGCGAGCTGTAGAAGAGGGTCGAGGTCTTTCCGATAAGAATAGAGACACCAATTTTTGATCAGTGCGGGGAGCAGGTGGAATTTTGGAGGCAGGAAATAGGCTTCTTCAATAGGGCATCCTTCAGCCCCGATCCAGTTCTGCCGTTTTCGCAGCCGCCCGATCTCCTTCGGATTCGGGCCATCCTTTTTCACGAAGGCGTGAATGCGGCAGAGAAAGGAGAGATTGAGGGCATGAGGCCATTGGATCGCAAAATTAAGGCCATCTTTCGCATTCAAGATTTTCTGCAGTAGCGGCGCGCGCGCCTCATCTGCCGTCTTATCGAGCGCAAACCGGAGCACTTCTTTCACGTCCGCTTCGATATTTTGCGATTGTAAACTCGAGATCGATTCTTCCCATTTCATCACATCGAGAATGGAAGGAGGAAGGGGACGGATCGCCTCGTCATAGCGGGCGATCTGTTCGCGGGCCTCGCCTAGACGCGGGATGAACGACTCGAAATCAAGCGACTTAATGGGAAGGCGCTCGGGCGTATAAGGTTGCTTCATCCGGGCCAAATCCCCAATTGTTTCAACCGCTCGATCACGGCGGCAGGATCGTGGAGCTGCTCGTTGATTGCAATTTGATCGGCCGATGCGAGGAGTTGCCCCATGAGCTTGCCTGGCTGGATGCCCGCCTCAACGAGATCTCCCGATTTGACGATTGGATCATGCCGGCGAATCCGGTCGATCGATCGGGCAAGCGATTCCATCCGTTCTTCGTGCTCATTGAGGAATGCGCTCTGTCGCCTCTCATCGAGATGGGCGCCGATGATCTGGAGGACAAGCGTGGAAAATTTGTTCGCATAGAAATAAGCCCATTCGACGAGCTGGACGGGCCTCTCTTTCTCAGTTTGGGTCAAGTCTCGGGAATGAGAGAGAAAAGCGGTGAACTGCTGATCGAGGTTAGAAAGCTTCAAGCGTTTACAAAGCTCGATCTGTTCGGATAAGGGGATGTTTGGAAAGAGAGGAAGGAGAAATGCGATGAGCGGCGCTTGATGAGGATAGTTTTTGATCGGGTTGAGCCGATGTTCGATTTCCTGTAAAGAGACGTTGGCAAGAGCAGGAAAAATAACAGGAAGAAGTTGGAATTCGTGGAGCGTTAACAGCATGGGGCGCAGCTTTCCAAAGGCATGCCCTTTTGCAAGTTCCTGGCAGATCCGCTCGATCGCGACTGCGGGAAACAGTTCTTTCGCATGAGCTTTTATCGCCTCTTGCGTTTCTGCGTCGATTTGGAAGCCGAAACGGCAAGAGAGGCGCACTCCCCGGATCATGCGGAGGCGGTCTT
>CAZVXG010000246.1:0-1809 GCA_964631635.1 uncultured bacterium
AGTCCAAACTTATGAAGGACCCAGATCAGCCATTTCGCAGGATCGAAATGGTACCAGCGGATCCCGTTGCGATAGTCTTGAGCGAACGTATGGTGGTAATTATGGTACCCTTCGCCATAGGTCAATAGGGAGATCAGGTAGTTGTCCACGGCCGAATGTTCCTGGCTGTAGAATTTCGTGCCCCAATAGTGCGCAAGCGAATTGATGCACCAGGTGGTGTGATGGAGGCAGAAGAGGCGGACCCACCAGGCGAAGATAAAGGCGCCGAGGTAGTCGCCCAGTGCGAAGCCGACGGCGAGGAACGCGAGGGTATTCGAGGCGACCATGCAGAAGACGTAGTGCTTATGTTGGAACATGAGCATTTTATTGCGCATCAGGTCGGAAACCACTTTCGTGTCCATCTCAGGGGTTTTGAAGAACATCCACAGGATGTGGGCGTGAAGCAATCCTTTTTTTATGGAGTATGGATCTCTATCGGTATCGACGAAGGCGTGGTGGAGGCGGTGGTCATGGCACCAGCTGAGAGCGCTTCCCTGCGTGGCTAAGCTGGCGAAGAAAAGGAAAATCGCTTCGACGATGGGATGCGCCTTATAGGCACTATGCGAGTAGAGGCGATGGTAGCCCGATGTAATGGCGAGGCCCGAAAGGAAAACCAGAGCGATCGTTATCCCGATCAAAGCCGCCGAAGGAGTATGAGCCAAGAAATAAATGGGAAGCGCAACCATCAAAAAAAGATGGTATCCAGCCATAAAAAGCAGCACAGGCCAACAAATTTTTTTTACTGACATAGGGGTGGTCTCCTTTAAAAGAACCATACTAGGGCTCAGGGTTTTTAGCTACTTTAAAGCAAAGGGAGGTCGAGTTGATCGTGTAACGAAAATTTTTTGGCGGCGGGCCGTCATTGAAGACGTGTCCCAGGTGGGATTCGCAGCTGCGGCAGAGGACCTCGTAGCGCTTGAAGCAGAGGCGCCAGTCTTCTTTATACAGGACATTTTTTGCCCCGATCGGCTGAGAGAATGCCGCCCATCCGCTCCCCGGCTCCTCATATTTGTCCTCGGAGCGGAACAATGGCTGGTCGCAGGCGGCGCAGACATAGATCCCAGCCCTCCATTCGTTCAAATAGGCTCCGCTGAAGGCTTTTTCGGTCCCTTTCTCGCGCATGACGCGATAGCGCTGCTCGCCGAGGATCTCCTTCCATTCGCTGTCGGAATAGGCCAGGAGCGCTAAAACAATTGCAAGTCTGAAAAGCATAATTTTCATATACTGGTTAGGGAGGATCTATGGAAGAGGCGATTGAAGCAAGCGTTCCGCCGGAGGCGGTCTGGCAGGCATGGGAAAAAGCGCATGCGTTGCATGGAAAAAAGGAAATCGTATCAGGAGCAAATGGAAAAAACGGATTTAAGTATCGGATCCTCGATGTAGAACCTGGAATACGCTTTTCAATGCTTTGGAAAAGTCTCTTCGTCCATTTGATCTTCACCCACATGGTGACGCCAGCCCCAAGAGGTTCTGAAATCCGCTACTCGGTGAAGATCCAGGGATTCTTCGCTTGGCCCGTCCGCTTTTTCCTCGGCAAAAAAATCCGCAGGAACCTCTCCTTCGTCTTGAAGGAGTTCGCGAAAAGGTTGGAAAGCGACGTTAAGGCGTACAAGTAGAGAGTCTCAGAAATAGATTCATTTATCCTGCAAATCATGCCGGCGTTTCGCCGATCTTCTCTATCCTGTCTTTTTGTCCAGTACAGAGGGCGCCGCCTAAGAACCAGTTGCAAAACTCGCTTCCTTGCACAAATTCGATGATTTTGGCATCGGT
>CAZVXG010000247.1:0-1786 GCA_964631635.1 uncultured bacterium
GGATGCCATCGTCCAAGTGGTTCGCTGTTTCGAAAGCCTCGATGTGATCCACGTAGCCGGACGCGTCAATCCGATCGACGACATCGAAGTCATCACCTTGGAGTTGATCCTCGCCGATCTGCAGATGGCGGAAAACGCCGTCATGCGCCTCGAAAAGCAAGCCAAAGGCAAAAAGGAACTCATTCCCACGCTCGAACTCCTCAAGAAAGCGATCCATCATCTCAACCAAAGCCTCCCGATGCGCTCTCTCCTCCTCACGCCAGAAGAAGAGGCGATCATCTCCCTCTATCCCTTTCTGACGCGCAAAAAGATCCTCTATATTTGCAATGTGGGGGAAAATGATCTTCCCCTTCTCGACAATCCCTTCGTGCAACGCGTGCGCGATTTTGCGGCCGCCGAAGGAAGCCGCATCGTCCCCGTCTGCGCCCGCCTCGAAGAAGAGATTTCCCGCCTCGACGAAAAAGACGCCAAAGAATTTTTAACGAGCCTCGGCCTGAAGGAATCGGGACTCGACCGCCTCATCAAAGAGGCTTTTTCTCTACTCGATCTGATCACCTACATTACAACAGCAGAGATCGAGACGCGCGCCTGGACCATCCGCAAAGGAATGACGGCAGCTGAGGCCGCCGGGAAGATCCACAGCGATATCGAGAAGGGATTCATCCGGGCCGAAGTCGTCTCCTATGAAGATATGATCCGCTACAAAGGCCGCGTCGGCGCGCGAGAAGCGGGCAAAGCCCGTTCGGAGGGGCGCGACTACATCGTCCAGGACGGTGACGTGATCCTATTCTTCCATAATTAAATCAGAAGGCTGCCCGGCCAAGAGCGCCTCTTGACGGCCAACCAGTCGTGGGCTAGAGTTTTAGCATGGCTGAGAAAACCGAAAAGGCAACCCCGAAAAAGTTAAAGGACGCCAGGAAAAAGGGGCAGGTCGCAAAAATCCAGGATCTCCCTTCCGCCTTTACGTTTGTCGTCTCAATGGGAGCGACGATCGCGATGATGGGAACCTTTTTCAATCAGATCGGCTCATTTCTGTTGGCGATGCTTCGGGAGGTACCGAACGTAAAGGAAGATTTTACCAATAAGGCGGGCGGTTATTTCGGGGTGGCGCTGCAGATCATCCTAAGTTCCAGCCTGCCCATCATGATGTTGGTCGCGCTGGTCGGCGTCTTGGTAAGCTTCCTGGTGATCGGTCCCGTATTCTCCTTCGAAGCAATGAAATTCGATTTGAAAAAGCTCAATCCCATCGAAGGGATCAAGCAGAAATTCAAGATCAAGACCCTGATGGAGCTGTTCAAATCGATCGCGAAGATCTCAGGCGCCGCCATCATCATCTATTTCATCATCTGGAACTCGCTTCCGCAGATCATTTCAACGGTGATGATGCCGGTGATCGGCAGCGCCCTGGTCGTCCATGACTTTCTGGTCTCTACAACTGTCCAGGTCGGATTGTTTTTCCTGTTGGTGGCCCTTTTTGACCTGGCGTTCCAAAAAAAGAACTTCGCAAAAGAGATGATGATGCAGCAGTTCGAGGTCAAGCAGGAATACAAGGATACGGAAGGAGATCCGCTGATCAAGGGAAAGCGCCGCGAGCTATTCCGCGAAATCGCTTATCAGGAAGGGCCGAGGGCGGCCAAACGGGCGCGCGCGATCATCACGAATCCAACCCACATCGCCGTCGCGCTGAAATACGATCCCGCAGATGAGCCTGCGCCGATTATCCTGACGATGGGAGTGGGGGCAGTAGCGGAGCAGATCATCAAAATAGGTATCGAAAACAAAATCC
>CAZVXG010000248.1:0-1783 GCA_964631635.1 uncultured bacterium
TGATATCGCAGCCTAGGAACTGCATCGTGTCAAGGATCGCAAGCCCTGAGGTAATGTGGCCTCCCCCAGAATTGATGTAGAGATTGACGTCTTTCTTTGGGTCTTCCATCTTCAAAAATAACAATTGGGCGATGACGACGTTGGCGACCTGATCGGTAATATCAGTGCCGATGAAGATAATCCGGTCTTTCAGGAGTCGGGAGTAGATATCCATGGAACGCTCGCCGCGCCCAGTATCTTCGATGACATAAGGGGTTAGAGACATAAATTGCTTCCTCCGCTTCCTTTACCTATATATGCAGGCCGCTTAGCCTAGGTCAAGTCTTTATTAATACCATTTATCAAAATTAAACTTCAGAACTGCGGACGGCTTTACCTGCGACCTTTGCGTCTTCATTCGTGGATTGACTCAAGATAAAATCCTGGGCTTTCGCCAGCAGGACTTTCGACACCGCAAGGGCATACACTTCCTTGGGGATCTGGTCGACGGGCATTTGGCGCGAGCCGCTTGTTTTCATCGTGGCGATTGCAACATCTTGTACTTCCTGGTGAGTGATGCCGAGTTTGGCGTCGTTCACTACTTGCCGCGAAAGATAGAAGAGCCGCATAGCTCCTTCCGATTCCCTGCTTAAAGTTGCCTCGAAAGTTTTCCGTTCTTCCTGGGACATCTTGTCCCAATCCCGCTTGAAATTGGGGTTTTGGGAAAGCTGCCGGAATCGATGGTCTTTTTCCGTTTTGACGAGCGATTGGGGGAGTTCAAATGGGTATTGTTCGACGAGAAAATCGTTCACCTGCTCGCGGAGGAGATCTCGAGCTTTTTCATCGGCCTGCCTGCCCAGCATGTCGGCGACCGTCTGGCGCATATGGTCTGGATCGCGGGCTCCGACTTTTTTTGCGAACGCCTCATTGAGTTCAGGAAGCAAGGCCTCTTCCACTTTCAAAATTGCGATGCGGACTTTCTTGGGGGCAAATTCTTTTTTTTCTTCCTCTGTCGCATTGGCGTCGGGTTCGCTGATCCCTTCGAGGAGCTCGCCTGCTTTGGCTCCAAGGACCAGCTTCTGCATCCATTCAGCCATCCGTTCCCTGGAAACTTCGAATCGCATCTGATTGAAGACTCTCTGGGGCGAGGACTCATCGATCGTGTCGAGATCGATCAGAATGGTATCTTTCTCTTGGATGGGGCGGTCGATGACTGGCTTCCATTCGGCAAAATAGTACTGCATCTGCCGAATCGCTTCGTCGATCTGTTTTTCTCCTACTTCCGCCCGGGCGACGGGCTTAGGCAGGAAGCGTTTCGGGGCGACGGAAGGGACTTGCGGTTCGGTCTCGAACGAGAAAATCAATTCGGCCACTTCGTCCGTCAAACTCTTCAGATCGAAGGTGACGGGCGCGTTCCGGTTCAGGATGGGGATTTTGGCGATCCGCTGGGTTTCTGCGAAAGCGGCGTCGGCAAGCTTGTTATGGAGTTCTTTTTCCACCTCTTTCGGGAATTTTTTCCGGATCATCTCGTCGGGGGCGCGCCCCTTGCGGAAGCCGGGGAGCAGCACTTCCTTGCCGACGGCTTTCAGCGCTTCGCGCCTTGCCGATTCGATGAGAGAGCCAAAGGCTTTGACCCGGAATTCGATGCGGCAGGCCTCCTTTGGAAGCATGACGGCGTGGATCCGTTCATTTTTATATTCGACCGGCTGGGCTTGGGCTTCTTGAGACAAGGGAGACTCCGTATTAAACAAAGCGGGCGATGAGGTTCGAACTCACGACCCTCACGTTGGCAACGTGATGCTCT
>CAZVXG010000249.1:0-1778 GCA_964631635.1 uncultured bacterium
AGGCGTCGTTGCTCTTGCCTCGAGGATTCCAAAATGACAGGGCCACGCCGAGTACTTTTGTACCGTGGCGTTCGGAAATATTATTGATAAAGAGAGAAAGGCGTTGAAGTCCTTTCACACTGTAAAATTCGGGCGTTGCACAGACGAGAGAATAATGGGAGGCGATGAGAGAGGATTCTGTCAGCCAGCAAAGAGAGGGAGGGGTATCGATGAAGATGCAATCATAGGGCAGATCGCGCAGGATCTCCTTCAGCCGTTCATGTGAATAGCGATCGGCGGCAAGCGCTCCGGAAACTTCGACTCGCTCGAGCCATGTATCCGCCGGGATGATATGCATGTTGGGAATGCAAGTGGTCAAAATGACTTCCGGCAGGCTTTTTTCTCCCTGCAAAACCGGAGCCATACTGTCCTGCTCGTCTGGATCGAAGCCGAGGCCGGTGGTCAGGTTGGCCTGTGCATCGAAATCGATCAGGAGCACCCGTTTTTTATGGAAGAGACACATCGCCGAGGCGATGTGAAGAGAGGTCGATGTCTTGGCGGTCCCACCCTTGAAGCTGCTGACGGAAATGATCTTCAAGAAACCTCCTTAAGGAGCTGTGGAAAAGGGAGACATAAGCGCTCGCTGGTCCCGTTCTTTTACGACTTTAACAAGAAAATCGGAAATGTCAACTTCTCCATGAACGACGTTGTCGCGCGTGCGGAGAGCGACCGTTTTATTTTCCATTTCCTTGTCTCCGACGGTCAGCATGTAATTGGTTTGTAGAAGCTGCGCATTGCGCACTTTTTTCCCCATCGATTCGGCCGTTTCGTCGACGTCGCAGATCAAACCGCATGCCGCAACTTTGCCAGCGATTTCGCGGGCATAGGGAATATGCCGATCGGCGATCGTGAGGATTTTGACTTGATAAGGGCTGATCCAAAGAGGAAACCTCCCGGCGAAATGTTCGATGAGAATGCCGAAAAAGCGCTCGATCGAGCCGAGGATGGCTCGGTGGACCATGACAGGGCGCTTATGGAGCCCGTCGCTGTCTACGTATTCGAGATCGAATTTTTGCGGTAAAGACATGTCGAGCTGAATCGTCCCGCATTGCCAAAATCTTCCAAGGGCGTCGCGGATGTGGATATCGATTTTCGGACCATAGAAAGCGCCGTCGCCTTCATTGATCCGGTAGGAATGGCCCCAGTTATCGAGAGCGCCTTTGAGGCCGCTGGTCGCCCTTTCCCACTCCTCGTCGCTTCCGATCGTCTTCGATTTTTCCGGGCGGGTAGAGAGCTCGAGCCGGTAGGGAAGGCCAAATGCCATATAGAATTTGTCGGCAAATTTCAGGACATTTTGGATCTCGTCCTGGATTTGGTCGGGCCGCATGAAAAGATGCGCGTCGTCTTGATGAAAAGCACGAACGCGAAAAAGACCGTTCAAGGCGCCGGACGCCTCGAAGCGATGGACATGGCCGAATTCAGCGATGCGCAAAGGGAGCTCTCTGTAGCTATGGATACCCGAGCGATAGAAGAGCATGCATCCAGGGCAATTCATCGGCTTGATGGCGTATTCCCGTTCCTCGATCGCTGAAAGGTACATGTTTTCTTTATAATGGTACCAATGGCCGGATCGTTCCCAGAGTTCTTTACTCATCATCGCGGGAGTTTTGATTTCGATATAATCCGCCTCTTTCTGCGATTCCCGCTCGAACTCCACCAGGCGATTCCAGATGATCAGACCGCGCGGGTGGATGAACGGCATGCCGGGAGCTTCTTCCTTGAAAGAAAACAGATCCAGG
>CAZVXG010000250.1:0-1772 GCA_964631635.1 uncultured bacterium
ACATGATCGACATCCTCCTTGAAAAGAGTATAAAGAGTGCAGATGAACAAATAGGGCCAGGAAAAATAATCGAAGACATATTGGGAGGCGATGAAAAACCGGAGAGCGGCTACATCCCCATTGATCTGGGCTGCGTTCCATCTCTCCAGACAAAAACTTCCGAACTTCTCTCCCATCCAATCTTTAAGCAAATCCTTGCGAATGACGATCAGATTGGGATTCCGAGCTTTAGCTTCCTGCTCTTTGGCATTTGCCGCCTGGATCAATCCCCCCCCTCCTGAAGAGGTAATGATCAACAATTTCTTTATTTTGGCAGGGTCGGAATCTGGGAATGACATGATCCTTCCTTTCAGTGATCTTCTACTTTTTTATCTAAACAGGCCATAAATGTCTGTCAATTGGCTTCCTTAGGCGCCAATCACACCGCTCATCACCAGGAAAGAGAGCAATTTGCACCCAGTATTGATTGCAAATAGTTTCCAGGGTGCTTTGCACCAGAGGACAGAGGAGATCTGAGTGGTGGCCACGAAACCGAGCCAGACGCAGAAACCGAAAAACATCCCATCCGAGACAGTCGTAATGTCGAGCTGTGTTTCGAAAAAATCGAGAAAATAGGCGATCACCAAGGATACGACAAACGCCCAAAAAATGGTGGCTTTGGTCGCCTTCCTGTCTTTTTCTTTCATTGCGCAGAGCTTCATCCACGCGGCTCCAAAAAGCCATTTTGAATACCATACGAAAGAGATTGCTATATTGAGGATAGCGGCGATGACGATCGCCGTCCAGTCTGCATAATCCATAGTTTTCCTCCTTTGGATAACGCAATCAAGATTTCTTTTTATCCCCTTTTCGTCAAGAAAAAATAGGCTCGGTGTATACCGTTGATCAAAAATAAGGTTGAGAAATGCGCAACGGATTTTGCTGAATGGTATTAGTATTTGATATGAAAGCGGCACTTTGCGAGTTGCAAGATCCCCTTCACGGCATCCTCGGCATCGTCGCCGACGGCATCGATGGCGATTTTCGCACCGCGTTCGGCTGCGAGCATGAGGATGCCGAGGAGCGACTTCGCATTCACCACATAGTTTCGATAGGACAGGTAGATTTGCGAGCGATAATTGGCGGCGAATTTGACGAGCTCGGCGGAAGGACGGGTATGGAGTCCTTTTTCATTTAGGATGACGAATATGCCTCTTGCTTTATGCTTCATTTTTTACCAGTCTCTTTGAAGAAGCAGTTGTAGGAGTTACACAAAATCGAAATATTTTGCAAGCGTTAGGGAATATCCAAACATTCCTTCAGCTCCTCGAGGAGCTCTTTGAAACGCTTCATGGCTGCATCGACCACCTCGCTGGAGCGCATGTCGATTCCGGCCCGCTGCAGCAAGTCGATAGGATAGCGGCTGCCTCCCGATGAGAGAAATTCCAGGTAGCGCTCGCGGACCTCTGGCGATTTTTGAGCTTGTTGGAACAGGGCTAAAGCAGCGCTCAATCCCGTAGCATACTGATAAACGTAGAAATTGTAATAGAAGTGAGGGATGCGCGCCCATTCAATCTCCAGCTCTTTATCCAGGATCAGATCGGGACCGTAATAATTCCGGTTGAGCTGCAGGTAATAGTCTTTCAAAAGAGCGGGGGTCAGCGGCGTCCCCTCTTCCGCCCATTTATGGATCTGCAGTTCGAATTCAGCGAAAAGGGTCTGGCGAAAGATCGTCGTGCGAATTCCTTCGATCTCATAGTTGATGAGATAGGCTTTCTCCTTTTTCGATTTCA
>CAZVXG010000251.1:0-1769 GCA_964631635.1 uncultured bacterium
CGACGAGATGGGAGATTTTCGCCTCAGCCGATTTCGATCCGATGGTGTTGATTTCCCTCCCCATTTCCTGGATCAGGAAGTCCATTTTTCTTCCTCCAGCGCCCCCTTTCGGATTCAGGATATCTTGAAACTGCTGGAAATGGGAGTGAAGCCGGGTCAGTTCCTCGGAGATATCGATCCGCTCTGCGTAGAGAATCGCTTCGCGCGCAATCCGCTCTTCCAGATCGGGTCCTTCCTGCTGCGCCAGTTCTTTCATTTTCTCCATCAGTTTTTTCCGCATCCGCAACGCAGCATTCGGAGCGAGCTGCTCGATCGCTTTCAGATGCCGCTCCAGAAGATGGAGGCGTTCCTTCAAATCGGCTCCTAGCATTTTCCCTTCGTTCAATTTCATCTCGACCAAGCTCGAAACCGCTTCTTTCACGCACTGCTTAAGCGCGGAAAGATCCGAATCGCGGGCAAACTCCGTTTTCTGTGGAAAGGGGGAGTTGAGCATCAAAAAAGGGAGATCGATCGTTTTCGGATCGAATCCGATCTGCTGAGCGATCCTCTCCCAGCCGGCCTTCAACCCTCGCAAAACTTCTGGATTTGGAAGCAATTCCACAGCAGAGGCCGCGTTGGGGATCAGGTGGATTCGGACGCTAATCTGGCCGCGGGCGACGCGCTCCCCGACCCATTTGCGCACCTCGAGTTCGAAGCGGCCGAATTCCCTCGGCATGAAGATGGATATGTCTAAGTATTTGCGATTGATAGACTGGATTTCGGCGATCAACCTCCCGAAAGGAGCATCGAAAAGAGCGCGGCCGAATCCAGTCATGCTTGCGAGCATACAGGACCTTTCTAACAATGTTAAAAAAGAACAAAATCCCCGTCAAGGAAAACTCATTGCTGGGGAGTGTACCGTAAAGATTGCTTCGTCGCTTTTCGGGATTATTTTGGCCGCTTTTCGATTCAAAGCTTTGGGGGACATATTGAATTTAATATTACCCCCAAAATTTGAAGTCGAAAATCGGCTCAAAAGAACTCGAAAATCGACAGAAGAATCTTTACGGTACACTCCCTAGCTCATGACTCCGCTCGCAGCCAGGATAGAACTCGCCCTCTTTCCCCCTCCCGATTCGATCCGATGGGAGCGGGGAAACATCCAGAAGGTCGAATGATCGATCGCGAGCACAGCGCAAACTTGCGTGTGTCCTATTTTTCCTCTATGAATATTTTTTTTATTTTACCTTAATCTTTTTTTCGACTATTCTTTATCTCATTCTAACCCTTAGGAGGGATATATGGTAGGACTCTCATCAGTAAATGCCGTAACATATGCAACAGCTCCACTAGCAGTTCTCTTCAGCACAATGGTTGCGAATCCCAAAATCACCGCCGCAGCCCTTGGGATTCTGACTTCGAGTTATTGGCTCCCAAAAGCCGAGGCGGGTCCAGTTGAATTTGCGGCTTGTATGGCAGCTTGTTTGATTTCTTCAAACGCAGCTACTTCTGGAGGCTTTACGCCAGCGACCCAACTTTTCTGCACACGATTGTGCACGCCTCTCTTAGCAGTACCAATCCCATAACAGGGAAACTATGATTTGAAGCGACTTCGCTCTCTGCACAAACTTGTGCATGTTTCTCAGAGCAACCATACTCCAACAAGGAGGAAACCTATGATTTCAGGTGTTTCGTTAAATTATGAAAAATTTGCTACAGCCGTATCATCTGTGGTAAAGCAAATGATTTCAAATCCCCGCACTACTGCGGTGGCCTTGGGGATTTTAAGC
>CAZVXG010000252.1:0-1747 GCA_964631635.1 uncultured bacterium
TTATTATGAATTTTTTGACTCCAGGAATTGCAGCAGCGCCGGTAGCGGCTGTCCTGATCCATCTTCCAGCGGCATGGGAGCATTGCGAAGCGTCTCTCAAAAAACTTCACAATGAGAATGATCAAGTATCCGCAAGCTATCGAACTTTCGCGGCTTCGGTGCAGCAAGCCTACTCAGACGGCTCCATCTCTGCAAATGATACCGGAAAGATCATCCGCGCCATTCAATTTGCCGCAGACAAACATCGAAGCCAAACGAGGAAAAATAGCGCAAGATCCCCTTATATCATCCATCCGATCGGCGTTGCACAGCATCTCATGGCAGTCGGAAACGTCCGCGACGCCGATATCATCATCGCAGGACTGCTGCACGATACGGTCGAAGACACCGATACCTCGTTTGAAGAGATCCACAGGGAATTCGGCAACACAATCGCAGGATATGTCAAGGAATTGACCGACGACAAATCGCTCCCCAAGGCAGAGAGAAAACGGCTCCAAATCGTCAACGCGTCTCACAAATCTCCGGGAGCTGCGATGGTGAAGCTCGCCGACAAATATTACAACCTCTCCGATCTGACCCGGGATCCTCCTCGGGAAGAAGACGGCAGCCTCTGGCCTCAGGAGCGGATCGACACCTATTTCTCATGGGCCAAAGAGGTCGTAGACGCATTGCCTGCAGTCAACCCGGCGCTCAAACAAGCCGTCGACGAAGTTCTCCAGGCTCATCAATAAGACCGGAGATAGCCTCCATCGCAGGAAATGGCTTGGCCCGTAATGTAGCGAGCCTGGTCTGAGACCAGGAAGGCGCAGAGAGCCGCGAGCTCGCTGGGCTCGCCGAATCGCCGCGCTGGGATCGTTTCGACGACTTTTTCATCCAACTGCAGCTCCTTCAACCGCTTTGTCTTGATGAAACCGGGCAGGACGGAATTTACGGTGATCCCAATGGGCGCTACTTCGGAGCTGATCGACTTCATGAGGCCAAGCAGGCCGGAACGAAAGCCGTTCGAAAGGGTGAGCCCAGGGATCGGTTCCTTTGCGGCATCGGAGGTAATGAGCAGGATTCGGCCATATTTTTGCTTTTTCATGATGAGAAGAGCGCTGGAGATCGATTCCACGGCGCTCATGTAGAGCTTCTGGAAGCCCGCCTCCCAGTCGGACAACTCAAGCTCCAGGAAAGGGGCTGGTTTCGGGCCTCCGGTATTCGTCACGAGAATATCGAGACCTCCAAGAGCTTCGCAGGCAGAGCGAACCAGGGCAGTTCCCCCTCCCTTCTGGTCGAGATCGATGGCGAAAAAGGCGGCGGCCCCCGCCTCTTTGGCGGCTTTTTTCACCCGCTCGGGATTGCTGGAAGCGACGGCCACTTTTGCCCCTTCTTCGGCAAGCGTTTGGGCGATCGCAAATCCGAGCCCCGAAGAAGAACCTTGCACCAGTGCCCGCTTTCCTTTAAGCCCTAATTCCATCATCGACTCCGCGTGTAGAGATTCCTCTGTATACCTATTTACAAGGAACAAAGCTGAGAGTCAACCTAGCTCGCGCCGTTTGGTCGCGATTGCGCAGATGACGGCAAAAGTGACTCAGAGTCGCCGAAAAACAATTTGGCTGCTTGTAAGGTCCATTCTCCCTCTTCGCTTTGCTCGAACATTTTGCGCAGCGTGCAATACTGCAACATTTTTTGACCGTTGTAATTAATGTACACTATGACAGTGTTGTCGTAGCACTCAGTGAGAAACGTAGACATGCTTGGG
>CAZVXG010000253.1:0-1739 GCA_964631635.1 uncultured bacterium
CCGACCGCCTGGAGCAGGGCGACGTAGTCTTGCTTCGCGTTTCCTTCCGATACTTTTGCCTGCGTCTTGGTCCGATATTTTTCCATTTCCAAGGCCGCTTCCGAATTCTTCTCGTTCATTGCGGACTGCAGACCCGATGTATACATGCCGCCGAGATTCGGGATCTGCTGGGAGATAACTCCGACGATCGCCTTGTCGTCGGCATTTGGAAAGCCAACGCTAAGACAGAAGACGGTGAAGGTAATGAGGCCGATGTTCCTGCTAATCCGTCCAGAATCGATCTGTAGATGGGACGATTTGAGCGTGGCGGACATATATCTTTCTTTCATCCGCTCGATCGTTTCATGATCGTTTGCTGAAATGCGCCCGAGCTGCGCGAAGATCTGCCCAACGAGTTTCTGCATTTCGGTGATGTAATTGAATTGCATTGTCTCTTTGCTATTTATCCCGTTGGGGTTATCTAAATCTGTCGAAAGATATCCGAATTCTGATATGGCTCCCATAGTATCCCTCCTTATAAATCCTGTGTTTCCAATGCGGCGATTGCCTTGTGCATTTCCTGTCCGATCGCCTGGGCGGTTTCGATCATGTTCCTCGTATCGCCTGCATGATGGCTCATTTCCATTCGAGTCTGTTCGGCGAGAGCATCTACGATGCGCATTCTGCCTTGCAGAACGCTCATTCGTTGCTCGGTAAAACTTTTACCCAACTGTGACGATGCTCCCAAACCCTGGCTGGCCACTTTGATCGATACAGCCGTCGTATCTGCAATGGCTTTGCGGTTGGCCGCTGCGAAGGAGAAAGCTCCAACGGAATAAGCCATGGCTCCTCCTGCAAGGCCGACGCCCAGCTCAATGCTCAAGCAGCTCATGGCGCAAATTTGTGCAACTTTTTTCTGGTATTCGACCGATTTGGTAAACCAGGAGGCAAGCGCTTCCCATCCGTCAGTCTCATGCATCACCCGGTTGCCAAGGCCTGCAACGCCGGAAACCATCAACAACGTTCCAGCCCATGGAGCATTCGACAACAGCGAGGCGCCGACAGCGATCGAAGTCCCTGCGGCCAGGTATTGGGCAACAGTTCCTAAAACGCCCCAGTTATTGCGTGAGGCGGCGTCAAAGGCGTGTTTGCGGAACAGCTCTTCCTTTTCTTTTTCGAGCCGTTCGATATCCGCGAGGTCGATTTTCGATTGGCATCTGAAGAGCGTCACTTCTTTAGCAACTACCTCCTCTACTCCCAGATGCATCTCGAGGAGATCGATCATGTAATGCCTGGGGGGCTCGAGATGCGGACGGTGCTGGGGAAGCCGCACTCCGCTCTCTGCCTGATCGATCGATGAAGATGAGGAGAACTCGTTTGCGATCGGTCTTGGAGGCTGGAAAACAGCAGGGTCGGCAGCTGGAATCCCACAGGTCCGGACCTTATCCCAATCCAGTGTTACTGTACTCATGCTATTCCCTTCCATTGTTCCCTGAGGAGAGCGATTTTCTCTCCCAGAGGATGGCGTTCGTTCAGTTTTTGCTCCGCTTCCCGCAGCGCTTTTGCAGCTTCCCGGTCATTACCAAGGGAAAAATAGCATTCAGCTGCATGAAAGTGAGGATAAGGATCCTCTTTTTTCAGCAGCGCGGCCATGGCCCAGGCATGCAGCGCATCCCAATAGCTTCCCCCTTCTTGCAAGGAGGCTCCCAGGCCGAACCAAAAGCGCGGATCGAGAGGGCGTCTGGTGCAAAGAAGGCGGA
>CAZVXG010000254.1:0-1731 GCA_964631635.1 uncultured bacterium
CGGCGCTCATTGCTGAGAAAATCAAGGCAAACCGAGTCCATATTCTGCAAAAAGACAGCATGCAAGAGCCTAAGACTAAAAAGCTCGCAACCTTCTTCAACACAGTCGAAATCGGATCTAGGCGCATTCTCGTGTTAGGCGGTGAAACAGCAGGGCGCCCCCATCTGAATCTCATAAAGAGTATTCGCAATATTCCGAAAAAAGAATATGCGCTCATACCACAGATCAACGGCTATGCGATTGCACGCTGCCAGGATCTCGTCGTCCTTGAATCAGCGCTCGATCAATTCCTTTTGATACTGGGAGGTGCCCATGAATAATCCCTATGAAATCATTCACAGCCGCCGCCTGACTGAAAAAAGCCGAGTCTTAGAGAATCTCCAGCATGCAAAAAGCAATCCCTCGGTGAGCCGCTGCCAATCGCCGAAGGCGGTGTTCAATGTCGATCCAAGGGCGAACAAAGGGGAGATTGCGAAAGCACTCGAAGAAATCTACGCGGATAAAAAAGTGAAAGTCGTGGCCGTCAATACGGTTCGCGTAGGCCAAAAGCCGCGTCGCGTGAGAGGTTATTTAGGAAAAGCAGCTGGCTATAAGAAAGCGATCGTCACTTTCCGCCCCGGCGATGCGATCGATGAGTCAGTGTAAAGGAATAAGACCATGCCGAAAACGTTTCGACCCGTAACTCCAGGACAACGGAAGCTTGTTCAACCGAACCTTCTAGAACTTGCACCCGGGAAAAAACCAGCTCCGAAAGCGCTGCTTCGTCCCAGAAAACGGATGAGTGGCCGCAACCATCACGGACACATCACAGTCCGCCATAAAGGCGGCGGGCATAAGAAGATGTTTCGCGTGATCGATTTCAAACGCGATAAGGAGAATATACCGGCCACGGTAGCCTCCGTAGAATACGATCCTAATCGATCCGCTTTGATCGCGCTTCTCCATTACAGAGACGGAGAAAAGAGATATATTTTGGCTCCGCAAGGGATAAAAATTGGGGACATAGTCTGCACGGGCGATGAGCCTCCGTTCCAAATCGGCTCCTGTATGCGCCTGAAGTTCATGCCGCTTGGATCTGTGATTCACAATGTGGAGCTCTATCCTGGGCAAGGAGCTAAGTTTGTCCGCTCAGCGGGGCTCTCTGCGCAGTTGATTGCGCGGGCAGATGGGTATGCAACCATCCGGATGCCATCTGGAGAGGTCAGGCTCATTAGAGAAGAGTGCCGGGCTACATTCGGAGCCGTATCGAACTCTGAGCACAGTTTGCGAGTCATCGGAAAAGCGGGCCGTTCGCGATGGCTGGGCATCCGTCCGACGGTTCGCGGCATTGCCATGAACCCGGTCGACCATCCAATGGGCGGAGGAGAAGGGAGGGGAAAGGGCAATCAGCCGCAATCCCCTTGGGCGCAATTTGCAAAGGGATTCAGGACTCGTTCTCCAAAGAAAACGAGAAAATGGATCGTAAAAGAGCGAAGGTAATAATATGGGAAGATCTCTGAAGAAAGGCCCCTTTGTTGACCACCATTTAATGGTTAAGGTTCAAAAGAGTCAGCAAGAAGGCGCTAAGAAAGCGATCAAGACTTGGTCGCGCAGATCGATGATTTTACCCGACATGGTCGGGCATACATTCGATGTGCATAACGGGAAAAAATTTATTACCGTCTACGTATCTGAAAATATGGTAGGACACCGCCTCGGAGAGTTTTCGCCGACGCGTACTTTCAAGGGACA
>CAZVXG010000255.1:0-1716 GCA_964631635.1 uncultured bacterium
GCGAGCTTTGTCATTCGATCAGTTTTCTCATTTTCTTGCCAGGAGTGAACTTCACCGCCTTACGAGCAGGAATGATAATGGGAACGGAAGCATTTTTTGGATTGCGTCCGATCTTCTGCTTCCTTTCAACAATTTCGAATACACCAAAATCGCGGAATTCCAAACGATCTCCTTGAGAGAGGGAATCGGTCATCGCATCGAGGAAGGCTTGGATCACATTCCGCACATCATTGGGATGAAGCCCTTTGCTTTGCGAAATTGTTTGAATCAATTTCTTTTTTGTGACCGTAGCCATTTCCATGCTCCTTCGCTCACCTTGCTTTTGATTATCCATTGCATTTTCAGCCAAGCTATTTTTCTCCTTTATTTGAACTTCCGCCCGAATCCCGCTTCGAACGTTGAACCAAGTCCTAAAATTTTCTGCCTTTATGAGGCAATGATTGCCTCGTTATCGCCAATCTAGAGGCTTCCGCGTATCGCCAACCTAGAGGCTTACACGTAAAGGGGTTCACGAGTTCAAAATAGCGACTATCGATTATTTTTCAAATCAATTTTCTATTTCGACGAGAATTCTTTTCTTCTTCCCTGAGCTAAGCAAGAGATAAATTCCGTCGATGAGATGGGAATCCTCAATGGAGAAAGCGGGATCTGGCACTCGTTCGTTATTGAGGTAGGCGCCCCCATTTTTAACAAGCCGCACTCCTTCGGCTTTGCTGGGGATCAGGCCGACTTTCAAAGCGAGATCGATGAATTTCTGTCCCACTGCTTCTCCATGAGGCAACCGGATATGAGGCATATCGGCGGCGAGCTGCTTTAAAACCTCTCCCGACAATTGGGCTTCCGCTCCAGGAGCGATCCCCAACGTAACGCGCAATGCCGCCTGCAGGCCATCGGCGCCATGGACGAACAGGGTAACTGCCTCAGCCAGTTTTTTCTGCGCGCTATTGGCTACATAGTCGGGACGTTGCATCGACTGTTCGATCGCGTGGATCTCGGCGAGATCGAGGAAGGTGAGCAATTTGAGCAGGCGGATCACATCGGCGTCGGGAATCCGAAAAAGATACTGATAGAAGTGATAGGGAGATAGCTTTTCTTCCGAGAGCCAAACCGCCCCCCCTTCCGTCTTGCCGAATTTTTTTCCATCGCTCCGGGTCAAAAGCGGGAAGGTCAGCCCATAGAGCGTCTCCCCTTTGAGCTTCCGATTGAATTCGGTGCCAGCGGTGATGTTGCCCCATTGATCGCTGCCTCCCATCTCGAGCGAAACCCCGTAATGCTGATTCAGGTAATAGAAGTCGTATCCCTGCAGAAGTTGATAGCTGAATTCGGTGAAGCTCATCCCTTCTTCCGATTGCACGCGGGAGCGGACGCTCTCTTTTGCGAGCATGGGGCCGATGCGGAAATGCTTGCCCACGTCGCGGAGAAAATCGATCATGGGGATCGTTCCCAGCCAATCGTTATTGTTGAGAACCATCGGCTTTTGCCCCTGTGGAAAATAGAGGATCTTGTGCAAAAATTTCGTCAGGCTCGAAATATTGTGGGCCAGATCTTCATCGCTCAACAGAGGTCTTTCGGTACTTTTCCCGGATGGGTCGCCGATCCTTCCGGTCGCCCCCCCGATCAGCGCGTAGATGGTGTGGCCGAATTTTTGGAACCAGGCTAGAGCGACGATTCCCATCAAACTGCCCAAATGGAGGCTGTCGGCGGTGGGATCGAAGC
>CAZVXG010000256.1:0-1708 GCA_964631635.1 uncultured bacterium
TTCTACAAGAAAGCGAGTTTCGCGGGCTGGCTCTAGTATCCAAATAAATTATTTTGTTTGCAAAAAATGTAAATATTTATTAAAATAGACATATCAAAAACATAAAAATGAGAATTTAATGAAACTAATTCTGTTCTATCCAGCCGGTTTCAAAGGCCGATATTTTTTCTCTCCCCTGCATGGACTAGGGAGGGTGGCTCTGTCGCATCAAGCGAGCAAAACCATTGAGATAGGCCATGGCAGAAGACCTAAATTTTCGACCCCAGTCATCAGCCGCGGCCAAGTCAATCGCTGAGATGAATCGAGAGGATCCCGGCGTCGTAATCCTTCTTGAAAATCGGCTAGGCCATCATCGGATCCGTTGCGCATTTCTAAACCTTATTTTTGATCAATGCTAGATCAATAAAAGCGATGGGTTCTCGAGGTATTTTTGCACAGATTTGAGAAATTTCACTGCCTCGACCCCATCGATTACCCGATGATCGGCGGAGAGGACAAGCGACATCTGTTTCCCCGCAATCACCTGTCCGTTTTTGACGCGAGGCGTATCTTCGATGCCCCCGATTGCCAGGATGCTGGATTGCGGAGGATTGATGATGGCGCAAAAATCGGTGACTCCATACATCCCCATATTTGAAATGGTAAAAGATCCTCCCTTATATTCTGAAGGTTGGAGCTTTCCAGCCTTAGCCAGCCCGGCGAGTTCCCTGATCTCGACCGAAATTTCCCCGAGATTCTTGTAATCGGCATGGCGGATAATCGGGGTGATGAGGCCTCCTTCGACCATAACGGCTACGGAGATATCGATTGTCTTGAAGAGGATGATCGACTGGCTGGCTGAATTGAACCCGCTATTGACATTCGGATGCTCTCGCAAAGCGAGGGCGCATGCGCGGATTGCGAAATCGTTAAAGGTGATGTTGAGATTGCCCTGTTTCATCTGCTCGCGCGCATCGCTCAAAGGATAGGCGTCGATCGTTTGCCGAACATAGATGTGGGGAATAAAACTCTTGGCTTGTTGCAGCCTTTGAGCGATTGCCTTGCGCATGGGAGTCAGCGCTACCTCTTCGTACGTCCCCGGAGTCAATTGGGGTAGGCTTCTTTTAGAAAAGGTAACCGTTTGATCGGGCAGACCAAGATCGAGATCGCGGCTGGAGACTCTCCCTCCAGGTCCAGTCCCTTTGACTGTGGTCAGATCGATCCCCTTGTCCTTTGCAAGTTTCCTGGCCAATGGAGACGCTGGGGTACGGGCGGAAGCGGGGCCAACCGGGAATTTGAATTCATATTTTTCCAGGGGAGGCTCGGGGACAAAGGCGGGTTGCTGCATGGTCATTGCGGGAGCGGGAGCCGTTGCCTGCCTGATTTCCGTTTTACCTTGCGCTTGAGCCACTGCCTGTTTCGGAGGGGCCGGCGGAGCCACGCCTTCAGGGACATACCCTTCGATGCTTTCGCTTGGCTTTTCGGTGAAGACGGCGATCGGCTGGTTCACAACAGCGGAGCCTCCGTCCTGCACCAAAACCTTTCGCAGATACCCTGCATCGAGGGCATTGTACTCGATCGTCGCCTTATCCGTGGCTACCTCGACCAGCAGTTCTCCTGCTGCAACCTTGTCGCCTATTTTCTTATGCCATTTGGCGATCGTCCCCTCTTCCATAGTGGGGGAAAGTTTGGGCATGGTCACAGTAAACGGCATAAAAAACCTCGCGTT
>CAZVXG010000257.1:0-1700 GCA_964631635.1 uncultured bacterium
GCGGATCGCTTGCTTGATATAGCTTTCGGAAATGGCGTCTAGCGACGAGGTCGCCTCATCCATGACGAGAATCGGGGCCTTTTTGACTAACGCCCTTGCGATCGCAATGCGCTGCTGCTGTCCGCCTGAAAGAGTTTTGCCCATTTCAGCCAGGAGCGTGTCGTAGGCGTTGGTCAATCCAACGATGAATTCATGGGCATAGGCCTGTCTGGCCGCTTCTTCGATTTCTTGTCTCGAAAAGCTCCTTCCGAATGCAATGTTCTCCGCAACGGTATCGAAGAAAAGGAAGGGCTTCTGGGGAACGAATGCGATCTGATCCCGCAGCGATCTTTGCGTCAGGGCATTGATCGGAATCCCGTCGATCCTGATCTCCCCTTTTTGAATTTCATAGAGCCTGGGCAAAAGCTGCACCAGAGTCGATTTGCCTGCGCCAGTCGCTCCGACCAGCGCGACCACCTCGCCTCGTTTGATGACGAAGTTCAGATCTTTCAAAATCCAATCGTCCTTATACTTGAACCAGACGTGGTCGAATTCGATCAAGTTCTTGAACCCCATAAGGTCGATAGCTCCATCCTTGTCTTGAATCTGAGGCTTGAGGTGCAGCACCTCGAACATCCGCTCCGCCGCCACGACGCCTTTTTGGATGTTTGCGTTTTCCTCGGCAAATTTCTTCACCGGCTCATAGAACATGTGGAGAAGGCCGCAAAACATCAGGAGCTGTCCCACCGTCATGCGCAAGGTATAGAGGCCGAAGAGGACCACGACGGCTAAACAGCAGGTGGCGATCATGTGGAGAAGGGGGCGGGTCAAAAGACCGTATTTGGCGCTTTTGCTTTCGAGGACCGCCATCCGGTCATTCTGTTCTTTATATTTGCGCAGGCTGAACGCCTCCATCGCAAAGATCTTCACCGTCTGAATTCCAGCTAGAAAATCGAGCAGGACGGAAGAGAATGTCTCCTGATTCTTTTGCAGCTGGCGGGAGATCCGCTTCACCTGGCGAGTCAAAAAGATGACTGGTAAAACGATCAGGGGAAGCCCTAAGAAAATGATCATCGAGAGATGCCAGGATAGATAGAAACAGGCGCATAAGGTCGACAGGATTTGGAATGGAGTTTGCAGATAGTTGGTCAAGCAGGAATTGAGCGAAGAGGCGATCTGGCCTGCGTCGCCAACTGCTCGCGAAGAGAGGCTTCCGAGATTCTGCTCTTGGTAGAAACTGAGGGGCAGCGATTGGATATGCTCGAAATATTGCTGCCGCAAATCGCGCGTGACCCGGATCGAAAGGAGCTGCGTCATATACCGAGAGGAAAAGAGGGAAACAGCTTTAAAGAGAGCGACCAAAGCAAGAATGCCGATCAGCAGCATCACATTTTGTTCCAGATCGAAATAGGTGGAAACCCGATACATCACCCAGCTTAGGGGATTCGCCCCTTTCCGCTGCGCGATATAGGTGGTTGCATCCCGCTTGGTGATGATCCCATCGCCGTTCGAATCGATCTGATCCCAACGATGAACGACCTCTTTAAGGCTGATTTTCTCTTTGACTTTTTTACCATCGGAACTGAAAAGAGCGAAAAAATCGGCACCCGTATTGGCCATGAGTCCGACGGAACACATCTCGCATTGCGTGGCGATCGTCAGACATAGCAAGGTGAAGAAGGTCAGGATAGTGAGAGTAAGATGGCGGCTATTCCGAAGCG
>CAZVXG010000258.1:0-1682 GCA_964631635.1 uncultured bacterium
TCTCTCTTTTTTGTCGTTGCCTTAAGCGCCGCGTTTTTCGGCATCCAGGCGTGGTTCGGCATGTCGCGCGATAAAGAGCGGATCGCCCATGAACTAAATATCCAAAAAGCGAAGGAACTGGAAGCCTCCCGATCCAGCCAACCTCCCCTTGCCAATTTCATCGCGGACGCCGACGACCAATGGACCGCATCGGCGCCCCAAAACGGCAGCGAAGCGTTCTATGTCTTGGAGACCCCTTACCAACAGCTCGTCTTTTCTACGCGCGGAGGGAGCCTTGCCGAAATCAACCTCCCTTTGAAAACGTCTAAAGATTCGAAAAGCATCGTCCGCGAAATCGACGTGGACAGGACCATCCTCGCAAAGTCGCCTCAAAACGCCCGTTTTCCTCTTCGCCCCTACTACATCCCATCGGATAAGCAGCTGCAAATGGCCGGATCGCTCGGCGGCTACTACCCGCTCCTCCGCAGACCCATCCTGAATAGCGACCTGACCGAAAAAAGCGTCGTTCCCGCTGAAGCCTACGCTTTGAATATCGTGGGCGAGGATCCAAATATCGGCAAACAGAACTATCAGGTGACCCGTTTCGAGCCGAACCTGATCCAATTCCAATCGACCGGCGGCGGACGTCGAATTACGAAAACATTCGTCATTCCTCAAGATCGCAATGGCCCCTATTGTTTCCAACTCGACATCCTCATCGAAGGGGACGCAAGCGGCCTTTGGCTTACTTCTGGAGTCCCCGACGTGGAACTGGTCGGCGGTTCCTATAGCCCCCTTCTCCGGTACCAAATTACAAAACCTGGAGGCAATGACGTCGAAAACATCGATCTGCCGAAAAAGGGGCCGGTTACCTCCTCTATTTCATCGAATTGGCTCAGCAATTGCAACGGCTTCCTCGGCACGATCATCGATCCTCTGAACAAAAAAATGGAAGGATACAGGGCCGTCCAGTTCGAAGGGGCAAAACTCCCCACCCGGATGACCCTCATCGATGCGGCCTATCGCCTCTATCCTGCGGAGAATTATCCGGGCTATGCGACCTATTCACCTCTGCGGAGCGGATCTCCCCTCTCCTATCGCGTCTTCGCCGGTCCGTTCGACGACGCTCTTTTGAAAGAGCTCGACGCGCTCTACGAAGATCCGACCCGAGGCTACAATCCCGACTACGCTTCCGCGCAAAGCATCCAGGGCTGGTTTTCCTTCATCTCGCAACCCTTTTCGAAATTTCTCTTCCTCCTGATGCAGCTATTCTATGCAATGACCGGTTCCTGGGCCTTCTCCATCATCCTCCTCACGATCGCACTCAAGGCGATGATGTATCCGCTGAATGCCTGGTCCATCCGCTCCTCTGTAAAAATGCAAGAGCTCGCCCCCAAGATCAAAGCGCTCCAGGAGCGGTATAAGAAAGATCCGCGCAAAGCCCAGCTCGAACAGATGAATCTCTATCGCGAATCGAAGATCAATCCCTTTACCGGATGCCTGCCCGTTCTTTTGCAAATGCCCTTCCTCATCGGAATGTTTTACCTCTTGAAATCGAGCTTTCCATTGAGGGGCGCCATGTTCATTCCCGGATGGATCGACGATCTCGCTGCTCCAGACGTCGTCTTTAGTTGGGGCCAGCCCATTTGGTTCATCGGGAATGAATTCCACCTTCTTCCCATCCTGATGGGCGCTACGATGTA
>CAZVXG010000259.1:0-1663 GCA_964631635.1 uncultured bacterium
TGCCCGGCCCAATAATCTCTTGACGCCAGCGAACCGCGATGCGCTTGTCGCAAGCAGAGCGAATGCCCGGAAGGTTGCTGACGGACTGCGCCGCTTGGACGGGGCCGATCTCTTGACGCAGGAGAATTTCAATGTTCTTTTCGATAGTGATGATTTAGGAAACCAAAAGTTCATCCTTGGCGTCGGTAACAACCTTCCATTTCCACTTACCCAAGCGGCGTTTGATAAATTTATAGAGAATTTATATGCCCGGAAATATTGTCCTGATGGACCATTGAAGTTTGGAGCACCCCAGCAAGTTCCGCCTGAAGAAAAACCGAGTGAATCCAAAGCGAGCTCAGAACAGCTCGACGTGAAATGGAATGGCTGAAAGAGAACTCTGGGCCGTCTACATTTGCCCAAACTTATATGAAAGAAGAGCTTGCCAAGCATAAGAAAGAAAGGAAGCGAGTGACTAAAGAGGAAAAGTAAGCTCGAATCAGGGAGCAATTCCTTCTTAGGCAAAAAAAGAAGAAGGAAAAGCATCGAGGTCATTAGAGATCATTTGATCAATGGTATCACTCCCAGATTGCGACGGCGAGCGCGTACTTGATGCAGTGGCTGATGGAGACGAGAATCTGAGGATTCTGGAAACGGTGCAAGGCGGCTTTGCTGAAATAAACAGCCGGTTTTCCCTTGTCGTCGTTGAGAACCTCGACATCGTGCCAGGCAAGATGAGCGCCGAAGCCGGTGCCCAACGCTTTTGCGACCGCTTCTTTTGCAGCAAACCTTCCTGCGAAGTGGGGGGTCGGATCCTTGAACTTATAGCAGTAGTCTTGCTCTCGCTGGGTAAACAGGCGGTTCAAGAAATGGAGTCCATGCCGGTCCATGCTGAGCCGCATCCGCTCGATTTCGATGAGGTCGCTGCCAAGGCCCTGAGTCATTGTCCCTCGTGATCTTCATCGAAAGGGTTGGGACATTCTCCTTTCTCAGCAAGCGCATTGCAAAAGATCATTCGACCAGAAGCTGTATGTTTCACCGATAGGACTTGGACTTCGATGATCGCTCCGATAAATTCTCCCCCTCCATTGACGACGACCATCGTTCCGTCTTCGAGATAACCGACTCCCTGGCGCGGCTCTTTCCCATACCTTTGGATCTTGATCTTAATGTGTTCTCCCATCTGCATAAGCGGCTTGAGAGATTTCGAGAGTTCATGGAGATTGATGAAGCGCAAGCCTTCTATCGAAGGAATCTGGATTTGACTTATATCCGCCGTCAGAATATTGGCATCTGCGAGGCGGGCGAGGCGGATCATTTTGCTCAAGGAATCTTTCACTTCGTGGAAATCGGTATCGTTGTAGCGCAGTTCGAGGTCGGGCATTCCTTCCAATTTCTTAATGACTTCCAGAGAACGTTTTGCTTTCAGGCGGCTCTGCTCGTCGGCGACTTCCGCCTGTGCATAGAGATCTTTGACGACGAAGCGGGGCAAGACGAGATGGCAGTCGAGTAACCCCGAGACGGCCAGATCGATGATCCGGGCGTCGAATAAAATCGAAGCATCGACGAGGAAGTCTTTCTTTTTATGCGCCATCGCAGTGAATTTGACGAATGGGATGCTGATATAGAGTTCATCGGATGCGCGAAGCGTCATCAATGTGCCGGTATAAATACCGAAGAGGAA
>CAZVXG010000260.1:0-1662 GCA_964631635.1 uncultured bacterium
TCCCCGATTTACCGGCCTCCGTATATCCCATGATATCGGCGCGCTTGCAAGTCCCGCCTTCTTTTGTGGCGAACTTCATCGCGCGCACAACGGCGGCGCAAATAGACGGACTCAACACCTGGGTAGAGGATCGGCAGGAAGCGGTATCGATGATGACGTTTCCATTCTTCACGATTTTGCGCACTATATGAGGCTGGACCGCTTTACCCCCGTTGGCGAGGATGGCGTAGCTCTTCACTATTTGGATCCCATTGATGAGGATGTTGTGGCCGATCGCAAGGGAATAAGGAGTGGGAAGAGACCATTCGAGTTTGCCATTCGGATGGAGCTTTCCCGGAGTCGGGAGCAAACCGGAGCTTTCGGCGGGCAGTTCGATATTCGTCTTCTGGCCGAAGCCGAATACATCCGAAAGGGCTTTTCGATACCAATGATCCCCAAGCGTTTCGATCAGCCGATGCACGATGCGGCCCATGTAGATATTCGAGGATTTTTGCAGAGCCATTTCCATGTTCAGATAGGAGTAGACGCGGGCGTCCTTAAGAGGGTGGCTCCTCCCCGGAAACCACCCATTCGTGCATAAGATCTTTTCTTCGGGAGTAAAAATGGGGGTTCGTCCCGCATGTGCCAACTCTTCGTTAGCCTTCATGCAGATAGCCAAGGTGATCGGCTTAAAAATCGAGCCAGGCTCGTAGCAATCGGTCACAGCTTTGACCAGAGTCGCTTCCTGCAGATTCGGGTCATTGAAGAAATCGGCGTAACGCGCCGGATCGAAGCTAGGCGTTTGCGCAAGGGCCAGGATCTCTCCGGAATAGGGGTCCATCATCACCGCCCATCCTCCCTTAGCCCTGACTGTTTCCACTCCTTTGCGCAGCTCCGTCTCGGCAATCGCCTGTAGATAATGATTGATGGTCAAATAGATATCGGCCCCATTTTCAGCAGGCTCCAAGATCTTTCCCGTATCGAGAGGATGGCGCGAAGAGCGGACGATCAGTTTCTTCCCACACTTCCCTTGCAGATAGGAGTCAAATAGCATTTCCAATCCGCCCGTCGGCAAGCAGCTTTGAGTTTCAGAATCTTTCTCCTCTTGCACGGTATGCAGCACGGCGCCGAGCAAGGGGCCGAAAGGATAGGAGCGCTTGAATTCCGATGTGAAAAAAATCGCATTGCGAACGATTTTGTGTGCGGCGGCGAACTTCCTCCACCAACTTTCGATTTGCAATCGCTGATCCCGATCGAGCCACATGGCGATTTTTCGGCTGCGGCTCTTCTTATCGAATTCGGGACGGGTTTTTCTTTTTTTTTCGACAGAAAATCTCAGGATATCGAAGAGTTGGTCCGCTATTTCTCCCTTCAAGTTTCCAGGGATTGATTCGGGATCGATAAACAGATGAAATTTCGGCACGTCGATGACGAACGGCTGCTTTTCCTCCGGATGCCCTTCTTTAACCGAAGTGTTCGAATAGAACGACCCGCGCATGAACGGAAGAGTCGCGATATATTGGTGCTGGGCGAGCGCTTCCTGAGTCCATTTGTCCTTTTCAAGGATCTGGATCTTGTAGAAACGGACGATCAGCGTGCAGAACAGGAAAAAGAGGAAACCAGCAATGGCGATCAACCGTCTCCGATCGGATGGTTGCATTTGGTTATTCATTGGATGCAAGA
>CAZVXG010000261.1:0-1655 GCA_964631635.1 uncultured bacterium
AATTTATTTGGATTCTTGCTCTATTCTCATTTTTTATCTATATCATCCGCACTGCAGTCAACGATTGGAGTATGCTCTATCTGATCGAGGTGAAGCGCTATACCAACCTCCAGGCAGGTTTTTGCGTAAGTTGGTTCGAAGTCGGTGGATTTTTTGGTTGTTTGGCCGGGGGGTGGCTGTCAGATTTTGCCTTCAAAGGCAAACGCAATCCCATCAATGTTCTATTCACGATCGGCATTTTCGGCGTGCTGCTCGCATTTAAGTGGGTCGTTGTTCCGTGGCCAATTCTCGACGCGGCTTTCCTTTTCCTCTTCGGTTTTTTCATTTTTGGCCCCCAGAACATCATCGGGCTCGCTGCCGCCGAGCTTTCCCATAAAAAGGCCGCTGCAACGGCTACTGGATTCGCCGGTTGTTTTTCCTATCTCGGAGCAGCCGTAGCAGGCGGGCCTCTCGGCGCTGTCATCAAGGAATGGGGATGGAATGCCTATCTCCTCACTTTAGGAGCTTGCTGCGCGATCGGCGCTCTGCTCATTTTGCCTCTCTGGTCGGTGAAGTCAAAAGACGCTGCGCCACAGCCCAGTTTGCAATCTGAACCAGCGACCGACGGCTAGTCATATGACCTGGGTACCCCTCAATGTCCATTCGCAATACTCGATCCTGGACTCGACTGCTTCCGTTACCGCGCTTGTCGAAAAGGCAAAGAATTTTTCTATCCCCGCCCTCGCTCTGACCGACCAGGGGAACCTCTATGGAGCCATCGATTTCTACAAGGCTTGTAAAACAGCCGGAATCAAGCCGATCCTGGGTTGCGAAATTTGGATGGCAGCCGCTTCGCGGCTCGAAAAAAAGAAAGTAGCCGCTGTTCCAAACGGATTCCCCATTGTTCTTTTAGCGAAAGATGCTGCCGGGTACCGGAACCTCTGCAAACTCTCTTCCAGCGGATTTCTCGAAGGCTTTTATTACTGCCCGAGGATCGACAAAGAAATCCTCGAGCGGCATGCGGCGGGATTGATCTGTCTCTCAGGTCCGCTCGAAGGGCCGATCGGCTACCAGATTCTTCAAGGAAGCGAAGAGGCGCTCTTGAAGGAGATTCAATGGTACCGCAGTCTTTTCGGCGCTGATTTTTATCTCGAGATTCAAAGGCATCCCTTAATCGAGGAACATATTCAGGAGAGCTGGCTTTTACAAAAGATGCGCGATTACACCTCTAACCAAGAGAAGTCGAATCGCAAACTCATCGAACTTTCGGAAAAGTTGGACATTCCTCTGGTCGCTACGAACGATATTCATTACATCGAGCGGACCGATTGGCCGGCGCATGAGGTCCTGCTCAACATTCAGTCAGGCGAACCCTGCGAGATCTGGGAGCGCGATTCCCAGGGAAACCCTAAAAACAAAGCCCTCAATCCCAGAAGAGAAGTAGCGTCTACCCATGAACTTTACTTCAAGTCTCCTGAGGCCATGCGTGCGCTGTTCGCCGATCTTCCCCAAGCGATCAATGCAACCGCATCCATTGCGGATAAATGCAAATACGAAATCAATTTCAAAACGAAGCATTATCCGGTCTTTATCCCTCCTGCGCTGATCGGGAAAACATTCACTAAAGATGAGCGCTTGAAAGCAGCGGAGAGCTTTTTGCGCGATCTATGTATGAA
>CAZVXG010000262.1:0-1649 GCA_964631635.1 uncultured bacterium
TTATGATGAATGATCTCGATCGAGATGCATAGTGAAGACTTCCTTCCATCCCAGCAGCTTGGCCAACCCCAGGCAGGTAGCGAGATAGGCGCCTCCTACGCCGCAAAATTGCAGGAGCTGCTCGACTGGAGAGCGGGTAAAAAGATGGGGACGACCGCGGCAAATCTCGAGAGTTCCGTCTCCCAGCCAGTAGCCAAAAACAAGGGTGGCAAGGGCGGCGGCGGCGCTGATCGATCCGATCTTCGCCGCGTATCGCCAAAATATGGGATCGATCTTTTGCCCCCGGGCTAAAAGCCCTAAATTGAGCCAGGAACTTCCACTCGTCGCGATCGCGACGCTGACCGCGCCCCAATGCAATCCAAAGATCAGAAAGATGTTCAAAGCGCAATGAGCGGCTACCGAAATCAGGGAAGCCAAAGTGGGAGCTCCATACGTTTTTGTCGCATAGAAACCAGTGGCCAGCAGAAGGACAAGAGCCGCAGGCACAAGTCCCAAGCCATAGGCCCAGAGGCAAAGGAGCGTCTCGCGCAAGGCTTCGGAGGTAAACGCTCCCCTGCCATAGAGGAGATTCAGTCCAGAGGCGCCCAATGCGAAAAGCCCGAAGGCGCAGGGGATCATCAAAGTGGCCGCTGCCTTAAGCGACGCTGAGAGCAGTTCCCGATAGCGACCGAGCGCCCCTTCCCGCATCGCCCGCGATAAAGGGGGGAGGAGAGCTCCCGATAGGGCAATCCCAAAGAGGGCGAGAGGAAGTTGCTGCACCCGGATCGCATACCAGAGATAGGCAGGTCCGGAAGAATCGGCGTAGTGGGCGAAAAGGGCGTCCAAAGTGCTATTCACCTGCATCGCTCCAACGCCTACGATCCCCAACGCCATCGGCCCCATGATCCGCCGCCATTCAGGGGAAAAGAAACGGGATCCCCAAAGATGCATCGTCTTTTGGGTGAAGGGCCGGATTGTCCAATCGAGATGCGCCTTCACTTCTCTCCGGACCCGTACCGCGGTTGCGCACCACTGCGCTCCGAACGCCAGCGTCACTCCGATACTCAGGAACCGGACCGCTTCTCCCAGAGGAAATGGAGAAGCGATCAGAACGGCAAGGATCCAGACCGCGTTGAAAATAACGGGGGCGGCTGCGGGCGCGAAGTATTGCTTCTGGCACTGGAGCAATGCGCTGTTCAGCGATGAGAGGCAAATGAACAGCAGACCAGGCGCCATCCACATGGCCAGACGGGCGATCTCGCTCCAGCCGCTTCCAAGATGTCGCGCGCCGATCGCGAGCGCTCCCTCGATCCCTCCGATCGCAAGGATCAGCAGGACAGACAGGGAAAACACCGAATCGCGGTAAAACGAGAAGGCGGCTTGCGGGGATTCCCCTCGCAGGGTCTCGAAATGAGGCACGAAGCCAGCTTGCAGATTCCCCTCTCCGAAAAGGCGGCGGAACAGGTTGGCGAGGCGGTAGGCCACCATGAAGGCGGCGATTTCCGGAGCGCTACCGAAGCAAAACGCCATCGCCATATCCCGCAGCAGGCCGCTGATGCGGCTAAAAGCCGTCCCTGCGAAAAAGTGCCTGGCGGATCTAAGGATCGAATGACTCGTGTCCACGCCAAAATTCTGCTCTTTTCTCCCTTTCTTGTCTAAATCCAGAGCGA
>CAZVXG010000263.1:0-1640 GCA_964631635.1 uncultured bacterium
TCTCGGCAAAATCCGTTGCGCATTTCTAAACCTTATTTTTGATCAATGGTATGAGCATTTTCCGATAGAGCTGCACATACTCCTGGGCCGGACGCTTCCAGCTCCAGTCGATCGACATGCCGTTGCGGATGAGCGTTTGGATGAGCGGAAGGTTCTGCTTGAATAGCCGGACTGCCCGCTCGAGTCCTTCCGTCATCGACGCAGCAGTATAGTTCGGAAAAAGAAAACCGTTGCACCGCAGCGCATCGACGAGGGGACTGCCGCAATCGAAGATCGTATCCTTATGCCCGCCTGTGGCCCGAGCGATGGGGATGGTCCCGTCATGCATCGCGATCATTTGCGTCAGCCCGCAAGGTTCATACAGCGATGGGATGATGAGGAAATCGAGCGCCGTATAGATTTGGCGGGACAGGTTCTCATCATAAACGAAATGGAGCAGGAGCTGTCCGTTGCCGGCATACTTGATTTTGAGCTTTTCGAAATGAGCTTGCATTTTTGGAATCGGGGAAGAGCCGAGGAGGACGAACGTTCCCCCAAGCCGAAGCGTTTGGACAAGCGCCTCTTCAAGCAATTCGGGCCCCTTTTGAGCGACCAGACGGGTGATTGCGCCGATCCAGGGGCGATGATGATTGGAAAGGCGAAAACGCTTCCGCAATCTGTCGCGGCTCGCTTCTTTGGCCTTCAGAATCACTTCCATCGAATCCGCTGGCCCGTATCCAGGGTCCCATAATTTCAAGTCCAGGCCATTGAGGATGCCGGTGAGCTTGGCTTTGTATTTGCGGAAGGTGGGATCCAGATGATGCCCCATTTCTTTTGTCATGATTTCTTTCGCATAGGTTGGGGAGACTGTGTTCACCGCGTCCGCGTAGACGATTCCGCCTTTCAGCAAGTTGATCAGCTTCGGATGAGCTGGATCATCGTCTTGTAATTTTTCTTTTACCAGGTAACGCTCTCCCTTCAATCCAATCGCATCGAGATCCCAAGTCGCGCACTTCCCCTGATATTCGGCATTATGGATGGTCAAGAGGATCGAGCGGATGGGGATCTGAAATAGATCGCGGGCCAAGACAGCGGCGATTGCGACATGCCAGTCGTGAAGATGGAGAATATCGATCGCCCTCCCCTTGATCTTCAAATATTCGAGGGCGGCCCGGGAAAAATAGAGGAAGCGGGTCGCATCATCCTCGCATCCATAGATTTTCCCTCGATGAAAATACCCCGATGGATGGCGGGCCTCGAGAAGATTGAGGCGGATCCCTTCGCATGAAGCCGACCACATGATATTTGTCTGCTGGTTGCCTTTTTCAATACATTTAAAATCAGGAACATCTATTTTAATGCCGGCTAATTTCCGGACGTCGATAAAGTCGTACTTTGGAATGATGACTTCCACATCTTCCTTTAAGTTGGTCAGTTCCCGCGAAAGGCCGAAGACGACCTCTCCGAGTCCGCCGGCTTTGGCAATTGGGGTGAATTCCGATGCGAGTTGTACGATCCGCATGATCTTTCCTATAACGACAAAACCGTTAAACTAAAACTTTTCTTTGTTCCCTTGGAACCTATCTCAATTAAATTTTTCGTCGAGTTTTTGGATTATTTTGGCCGCTTTTCGGATTCAAACTTGGGGGGCTATATACTGC
>CAZVXG010000264.1:0-1632 GCA_964631635.1 uncultured bacterium
AGCCCGGTTTAGCCGAGCTCATCATTGCCAAGAACCGCCATGGAGCGATTGGGAACATCAACCTGACCTTCCGCAAGGAAATCGCTCAGTTCGCCAACTATACGCCGATCCCTTCCGGAGCCGAAATTGCCAAGGCCAATAAAGAGGCTTTTTCGGCCTTTTCCCCGGAAGATTGAAGCGAATTTTGCAACTGGCTCAATGGTGTTTTTTTCTCCCCACGAGTGCAAAATCGCCTTGATATCGACGACGCATAAAGTTTTCAGCTATTCTCTCTATCCTCTCATCTGACGAAGTCCTTTGCCTGGTAGCAGTTCGTTCCGTATGCCAGGCACTAGGCTGGCGCTGCTGGGCAAGAGGCTGGCGCTGCTGATAATTATCTTGAATAGCGCGTCCAGATACCTGTTTCCTACCTCGGGAATCAGAGGGCGCAGAGTGAAAATCAGGTGTTTGCACCGTTCCGCTGGTAGTTCTAGTAAGGGTTGTACGCGTTGTCATAAGACCTCCTTTTTCTGGTAATTTCTGATAAATAAGGAGGCCATTTTACAGATCAAGTTATTATGAGTCAAAGGATTCCTTGTGCATAAAAAATCCTTCTATCGGAGCCAATATTCAAGGCGAGCTCGAACTTTACTTTTTGGATTCAATCCAGTAAAATGCCCTTATTCTTTAGCACTCAAGGGGAAATTATGTCTTCAGTAAAGAAAAAGCGCCGGGCAAAAATCGCTCGCCATAAGAGAAAAAAACGGCGCCGCCGCGACCGACACAAAAAGAAATAATTGATTTTTCAACCTTTATCAGGCCCCTGTTAAGGATAATTTAACCGGGGTCTTATTGTCTCATGTGGAAATACCCAAAAGAATTCGATGTATTGGTCGTTGGAGCGGGGCACGCTGGCTGCGAAGCGGCGCATGCCGCAGCGAAAATGGGGGCTGCTACGCTTTTGCTCACCATGAACCTGGACACGATCGGCAAAATGAGCTGCAATCCTTCCATCGGAGGAACTGCAAAAGGGCACATGGTGCGGGAAATCGACGCCCTCGGCGGCTTAATGGGCAAGGTCGCAGACCGGTGCAGCATCCAATTCCGCATGCTCAATGGCTCGAAAGGGCCAGCCGTCCGCTCTCCGAGATCTCAAGCCGATAAAGCGGCCTACGCCCTGGAAATGAAACTCCGCCTGGAGCGGACCTCTCGTCTGGAAATCCAACAGGGCACTTCGGAATCCCTAGTCGTTGAGGAAGGGAGAATCGCCGGCATCAGGACGCAAGAGGGGATCGAATATAGGGCGAAGACAGTCGTTCTCTCTTCCGGAACCTTCATGCGGGGATTGCTCCATATTGGGCAGACGAATTTTTCTGGAGGCCGCGGCGGAGACAAGGCGGCGATGGGCCTATCCCCAAGCCTCGAACAACTGGGATTTCGTCTTGGCAGATTGAAGACGGGGACTCCGCCTCGCATCCATAGGAGGAGCATCGATCTCTCCTTATGCGAAGAGCAGCCTGGAGACGACGGAGTCCATTTCTCTTACGACGAGCCAGAAGAGCGAATGGCTCAAATTTCCTGCTACATCACCTATACCACTCCAAAGACTCACGAGATCATCCGCAGCAACCTGCATCGTTCGCCGTTATATGC
>CAZVXG010000265.1:0-1622 GCA_964631635.1 uncultured bacterium
AGCCCTCCCATCACGATGACGATCCAAACTTCATTCCCGTCCCAAACCGGTCCGATTGCATTGAGGAACGTGCGTCTTTGCAAATCGTTTCGCGCCAGCAGGTGAAGCGCGCCTACGCCAAGATCGAATCCATCCAGGATGACGTAGAAGAGCGCCGCGCCGCCGATCACGGCATACCAAAGAGTTTCGAGCATATTGAACCTATCTCACTTACGTCGCCTTTTGTTTGATCAGATCCCGATATTGCGCATCGCCGATCGCCGGCTCTTCTTCCGGACCCTGCTTGATTTTCCGGTCGAGCAGGAAGAGAAAGAGGATGAATAAGAGAAGATAGATCAAAGAGAACATCCAGATCGACCCATGAACCTGGCCAGCGTGGATAGAGGTAGAGACTCCATCGCCAGTCCTGAGAATCTTCCAGACGATCCAGGGCTGCCGTCCCACTTCGGTTGAAATCCATCCCGCCTGCTGTGCGATGTGGGGGAAGAGCACGGAGAAAATCATCACCCACAGGATCCAGCGGATCTTTTCCAGCCTTTTTGTTCGCCAGTGCCAAAGGCCGATCAGAACGACCAGCAACATGAGCGCCCACATGATCACCATCAGATGATAGGTTTGGAAAACCAGGGAAACATTGGGCCACTCGTCCCGAGGCACCTGATCCAGTCCCGCGACTGGAGTTTCCAGATTCCGATGGGTCATCAAGCTGAGAGCAGCTGGAATTTTCAGGGAATGGATTTGCTCATTTTTCGCATCGACCCATCCGATGACGGAAATCGGCGTGGAAGGGATGGTTTCGTAAAGCCCTTCGAATGCGGCGATCTTCGCCGGCTGGAATTTCGCGATCAGGCGGGCGCTGCTATCGCCGGATATAAGTTGCAGGATCAACGAAATCAAGCCGACGATGAGGCCGAGGCGCATCATGGAGCGGGCTATAGCTAAATGTCTCTTTCTCAGCAAGTAATAGGCGCTGACGCTGATGACGAAAAAGGCCCCCGTCAGCCAGCAGGCGATGAGGACATGGCACAGCCGGTCGACAGTGGAAGGATTGAAGACCATTTCCCAAAACCTCGTGACAACCGCCCTGGGGCCTGCAGAGCCCTGTTCGATTGCGAAGCCAGCCGGCGTCTGCATCCAGGAATTAGCCACGATGATCCAGACTGCGCTGAAATGGGCCCCAAGACATACGCAGATCGTCGAAAAATAATGGAGTTTCGGGCCCACCCGGTCCCATCCGAATAATAGAATGCCCAGAAATCCCGCCTCGAGAAAAAAAGCAAAAACCCCTTCAGCCGCAAGAGCGCTGCCAAACACATCGCCGACAAATCGGGAATATTTCGCCCAGTTCGTCCCAAATGCGAACGTCTGAACCAATCCAGTTGCGACGCCCAGTGCGAATACAAGCGCAAAGATCTTGATCCAGAAACTCGTCATCTCTTTGTATTTGATCTTCTTCGTCTTCAAATACATCCCTTCCATGATCACAAGCATGAGGCCGAGGCCGATGCTGATCGGTGGAAACAGGTAGTGAAAGCAGGTATTGAGAGCGAATTGGATTCTGGAAAGGAAAACTACGTCCATTTGTCTAGCTGTTTTGATGAATTTTTGTTTTAAAGTCAATC
>CAZVXG010000266.1:0-1621 GCA_964631635.1 uncultured bacterium
GGAATAATCGATCCCTGCATAGCGGGCGAAAGCTTCGCGATAGCTGATCGTACGGATAGGCAGGGGAGCGATGAAGAGGAATAGGAACTCGCAGGTCTCGCGGATAAGATCGGAAAATGAGATTCCGAGCCGGTACCATTCGGCCATGGTAAATTCTGGATTGTGGAGATGGCCGCACTCTCCGAAGCGGAAAACATGGCCGAGAAAATAGATGTCTCCAATGCCAGTTGAGAGGAGCCGCTTCATGGCGTATTCGGGAGATGTGTGAAGGTAGCCGGTTTTTTTATCCGAAACCGCGGCGCCAATGACGTCGATATTGGAATCGATCGCAGCTCGGGGATTGAGCGCGCAGCAATCGACTTCGAGAATCATCCGCTCGGCAAAGAAGCTCCTTGCTTTCTGGAGCATCGAGGCCCGATCGCGCAGGATATTAAGTGTTACTGCGGGGTTAGTTGGCGCGGGAGACATATTCGCCGGTGCGGGTATCGACTTTGATCCTTTCTCCACTATCTACGAAAATCGGCACCTGGACGTTCGCCCCCGTTTCCGTGACAGCTGGCTTCAGGACCCGGCCCGAGGTATCTCCGCGGACTCCTGGCGAGGTCTCCACAATCGTCATCTCCATGAAGGTGGGGGGAATCAGCTCGATGACAGAGCCTTTGTAGAAGATCACCTGATAGAGGATCTCTTCCATCAGCCATTGCTGATTATTGCCGATCAATTCGTTTGAAATAGTGATTTGATCGAATGTTTTTTCGTCCATGAACACGACGCCGTCGCTCTCTTTATACAAGAACCGCATCTGGCTCTCTTCGATATCGGCCAGGTCGAGCTTTTCGCCCGATTTATAGGTTCGTTCGACGAGGCGACCGTTCATCATGTTTTTCATCTTGATCCGGTTAAAGGCTTGGCCTTTGCCCGGCTTGACGAACTCGTTGACAATGATAAGGTAAGGTTCTTTATCCACCTCGACTTTCATGCCAATGCGGAGCTCATTCGTAGTGATCGATGACATGGACGCCCTTCAAATAATGAGTCGATTATGGAGGAACCACCAGTTAAATGCCTAGACTTTTCCCGCTTGGGTCGATTAGAATGAGGATCATGATCCAACAAAACCCCCAGGAAGCGGAAATCGCCCGCCAGACTCTTGAGCGCTATTCCGGCTGCGATGCAGCGGAATTTTTCCCAAATTTAATTTTAACGAATTTCCCTCGCTATGTAGAACATTTTGCCAAAGAGCGGAATGTCCCGATCCACGAGGGATCGATGTTCAAAGTAGCCCATAGTCCGAAAGAGGAAGTGACGATCCTCGATTTCAAAATCGGCTCTCCTGCAGCAGCTCTCGTCATCGATATCTGCTCCTTCCTCCCGATTCGGGCGAGCGTTCTTTTGGGGATGTGCGGAGGTTTGAGGCGCCGCTATCAGATCGGCGACTATCTGGTTCCGATCGCAGCGATCAGGGCTGAAGGAACCTCAGATTTCTATTTCCCGATCGAAGTGCCGGCGCTTGCCAATTTCCTGATGCAGAGGGCTGTGACCCACATCCTCGACCGGGAAAAAGCGGTCTATCATATCGGCATTACCTATACGACGAATATGCGTTTTTGGGAATTCAACG
>CAZVXG010000267.1:0-1619 GCA_964631635.1 uncultured bacterium
GTTTTAGAAACAGGGCGGAAACACCAGATCCGGGTCCATTGCCAGATGGCTGGCCATCCAGTGCTCGGCGATTTCCGTTACGGAGCCACTGAAAACCCAATCCGCCGCCTCTGCCTCCATGCCATCCGGCTCGAACTCGTCCATCCATTTACGAAAAAATTCCTATCCTTCTCCTCCCCAATTCCCGCCTGCTTTAAATCTCTGGGCGGAAGCGTCCATTTGGAGAAATTCTAAAGGGGCGTCCTTGCTTATAGTATGTGTAAAGGTTCGGCCAGTCACAGAGATAGTTGCTTCGGGTGGCCGAAACTTATGAGCAAGGCCCTAAAGGGGCAGCGATCGGCGCTGCTTCGCTTGCGCCCAATCCAGCGCGAAGCGATCCAGCCTCTGCAAGGTCCGCGGATTGTCTCCGATGAAACCCAGGAACACATCTTCTTTCAAAGTCACTGCATGAGCGCCCATTTCAGCTAATTCCCTTACCTGTTCAGACGAATCGAGCGAGGCAGCTAATAGTTTTGAGGGAAATCCATAGCGCTGCAAGAGCCCGAGCATGGCTCCGATCGCTTCGATCCCGTTGATGTCAGCCTCGCAAATCAGCGAATAGTAGGGGACGATATAAACGGCCCCCGCTTTCGCCGAGAGGAGGGCCTGGTTCATATCGAATATTGCAATCGCCATTGTGGGAATACGGGGAGATAAAGCGTGGATCGCTTTGAACCCCTCTGCCGTAGCGGGAATTGTCACGATGATCCGGTTGGAAAATTTAAAAAGCGCCTCTCCCTGGACGATCATCCGGGAGGCTTCATTCGAGGTCACTTGCGCAGCGACAGGCCCATTTTGGGCCGCGAGGATCTTTTCAAGCAAATCCTCGAACTGCATGTCCGACTTCGCTGCAACCGACGGATTGATCGTGACGCCGTAGAGGACTCCCATCTGCCGTGCTTTTTCAATGAGAGAAAAATCGATCGTGTCGAGCCAGATTTGCACAATTCCTCGATTTGTTATAAACTTCCGTTAAGGAGCATTCTCCATGGATTTCGGACAATTCGTCAACAACTTCATCGCTTTGCTCGTGATCTGCAATCCCCTTTCTGCTCTTCCCGCCGTCTTGCGAATCACGCGCCATCAAACTCTACTCGAGAAGCGCCGCACAGGGCTCATTTCAGCGCTCGCAATCCTCGTCATTCTTCTGGTTACAACCTGGATCGGACCGTCTATCCTCCTGATCCTCGGCATCAAACTGGCTGCATTCGAAATCGCAGGAGGCGTAGTCGTCTTCGTCATGGCCATGTCAATGTTGAGCGCGGAGGAGAGCCCGATGAAGCAGACGGTAGAAGAAAGCAAAGAGCGAGTCGGCGATCTGGGCGCCGTTGTACCTCTGGCTATTCCCGTGATCGCCGGGCCTGGAGCCATTAGCACGATCATCGTGAGCGTCAATCAATTCCCGGGAATCTACAGTCTGATGCTCATAAGCGTTTCGGCCATGCTCGTCGCATGCGTGATGGGGATCTTGCTCTATTTTGCCAGCAGCCTGGAAAAGATCCTGGGTCAATCGCGGATCAATATCATCAACCGGATCGGAGGGCTGATCCTGGCGGCGATCGCCGTCCAGACTTTGGCCA
>CAZVXG010000268.1:0-1611 GCA_964631635.1 uncultured bacterium
GCCGCCAAGCCGATCACCGAATGGAATCGCTTCATTTCGCAGCTGCTTCCCAGTTTTACCGGATTCGATGTAGTCAGCAAACAAGTCCAGGTACTCGTACCATGAATGCGCCTCCTTCAGGAGACGGGAAAGCGTTCACCCTATCCGATGTGCAAAAACTCCTGCGGAAGCAAAAAAAGAAAATCATCCGGATCGCGCTGATCGGCGCGGCTTGCGGATTCGGAGCCGCGATCCTGCAAGCGCCCGCGTACAAGATCGAGGCGGATTTCAGGGAAGGAAAAGACTATCAGCGGCCTGAGGCAGTTTCATTCGAACAATTATTTGTAGGAATAACAGGGCAGGATACGAAAGGTCAAATCAACGCGCTGATGAGATCCAATCAGGTGCTCAAACCGCTCATTATGCGGCTGGGGACTCAGGTTACGGTGCAAAAGAACGGGATCCTGCGTACATGCTGCCTGAGACTTTGCGATTGCCTGCTTGTCGAAGCGGGACAACAAATCGACGATCCGGATCCGTTTGTCTTTCAGGATGTCCAGTACGACGGGCACTGTATTCTTGTCTATACATTGCGATTCGACGACCTGGAACATTTTTCTATTTTGGAAGGGGAAAGGACGATAGCAAAGGGATCGATCGGGAAGCAGGTGCGTCTTCCTAACGCCTCTTTGACCCTTGCGGCGGCGCCGAAGAACTTGAATCCGGTCCGCTCCTATCGCCTGCACATTGTCCCCTGGATGCGAGCAGCGAAGGCGATCCGTTCGAAATTGCAGATCGCCCGCAGCGCAGACAGCACATCGATCTATACGTTGAGTTTTAAGACCCCCGACCGGCATCTGGGCGTTCGCCTATTGAATGAACTCATGGGGCAATACCGGGAGTTTTTAAAGCGCGACTACGATCAGATGGTGCAGGATCAGCTTGTTTACCTCGAACAGAAACAGGAGGAGGTTTACAAAAAGTTGTCAGAGGTCTTCGACGATTACACGGACTATCTGCGGAAGAACCTGGGAGATCATGGGTCCGTGGGATTGAAGCAGGAAATCCCATCGATCACCGCGTCCTATGACCAGTTGTCCAATAGAATCCAGGCGATCGATTTGGAATTGAGCCGCATCGTTTTAATGGAGAAAGAGGGGAAGATGAGCATTGCATCGGAAGCTTCTCCCTTCTCTAATGAACTCCAGAAGATTGCCTATGCGATTCAGGACTTAAGGCAGCAGCGCGATCTTGTGGCATTGTCGCTGCAGCAAAATAAACCGCCCGCTTATACAGATGCGCAATACCAGGAGCGGAGAGAAGAATTGGGCAAGATCAGGGAGCGGCGCAGTGCGGCAAAAGGCCTGCTTGACGCTGTGGAAAAGGGAGCGTCTTTTTTAGCATCGCAGTTCGATTTAAACCAGTCCCTCGTTCAATGGGCCGCTCGCATCGATGAATCGCAAGGCGAAGAACGGGAAGACTTGGCCGAGTATATCGAGAATTATCTGCGCTTGCTGTCCATGCAGGAAAAGATCGCGCAGGAACGGATCTTCTACGAGGAAGATATCCCGCCTGAACTACAGGGAATCGATCTGGCGGCGGCCCGCGCCCTTTTTGTCGAATACAACAATC
>CAZVXG010000269.1:0-1595 GCA_964631635.1 uncultured bacterium
ATGCCTGCCGTTTCAAGACCTAAATTTTCAGAGTAGGGTTTGCGTCCCACGGCCACTAAAACCGCATCTCCGGTAAACGACGTTTCTCTATCGGGGCCTTGCACAGTCAGACAAACGCCTTTCGATCGGTCTGCCTTGAGCACTCGATGAGAGAGGTGGAAGGTCATTCCCTGGGCGGAGAGGCTTTTCTGGAGTCCTCTGGACAGGGCAAGATCGAATGCTGGGCAGATCCGGTCGAGGAATTCGATGAACTCCACTTTCGAGCCGAGCCTTTGGTAGACGGAGCCGAGCTCCACTCCGATCACGCCGGCTCCGACAATGAGGAGCTTTTTTGGAACCGAGGCAGCGCTAAGCGCTCCGGTCGAGGAGAGGATTTTCTTCTCATCGAATGGTAGAAAAGGGAGAGAGGCCGGTTCAGAGCCAGTGGCGAGAATGATCGACTTCCCCTCGATCTTCTTCCCTCCTACGTCGACGGCGTTCCCCCCTGCAAGACGAGCATGCCCCTGGAGAAAATCGATTTTGTTCTTCTTGAATAAACTTTCCACTCCTTTTGCAAATCCTGCGACCGTTTTCTCTTTGCGCGCCATCATTTTTGAGAAATTCAGGCTTGGATTTTTCACAGCGATTCCATGCGCTGCGGCTTCGTGCTGCAGCTTCCAATAGAATTCAGTGGAATAAAGGAGGGCTTTGGAAGGGATGCATCCGACGTTCAGGCAAGTGCCTCCTAAAGCAGAATTCTTTTCGATACAGACAGTCTTCAGCCCCAATTGCGCGCAGCGGATCGCGGCGACATAACCGCCAGGTCCAGATCCAATGACAATGACGTCGTAATTCATCCCTTCTCCGTGGCCTTAAGGCCTGGGGTTCACCCTACAGGTCCAACAATAATCTGGTGGGCTCTTCGAGGCTTTTCTTGATGTGCATCAAGAATTGGATCGAATCGCGTCCATCCACAATGCGGTGATCGTAGCTCAAAGCGAGGAACATCATGGGCCGGATGACCACCTGGTCGTTTACGGCGATGGGGCGTTTGACGATATTATGCATCCCCAGGATGCCGCTTTGGGGCGGATTGAGAATCGGGGTCGAAAAGAGCGAGCCGAAGACGCCTCCATTCGTGATCGTAAAGGTGCCTCCCTGCATATCGTCGACCGAGATGGTCCCGTTGCGCGCTTTTTCAGCAAACTCCTTTAGTTTCTTTTCGATCTCGGAATAAGAGAGCAGGTCGGCGTCCCGAATGACTGGAACCATGAGCCCCTTTTCCGTGCTCACGGCCACGCCGATATGGAAATAGTGGCGATAGACGACCTCGTCTTTGTCGATCCGGGCATTCACATCGGGAAATTCTTGCAAGGCGGCAACACATGCCTTGACAAAGAACGACATAAAGCCCAGCTTCACTCCATGCCGCTTCTGAAAATTTTCCTGTTCCTTTTCTCTGATCGCGATGATTGCGCTCATGTCGAGCTCATTGAAAGTCGTGAGCATCGCCGTCTGATTTTTTACCTCGACGAGCCGCTCCGCTATGATGCGGCGTAGTTTGGTCATTTTCTTGCGGGTTTCCCGCCCGATCTGGCGCTCTTCGATGCGAGGAG
>CAZVXG010000270.1:0-1592 GCA_964631635.1 uncultured bacterium
GGATCCGCCGCGTGACCGATATGAGTAAAGCGAAATGGCTCGGAATCAGTTGGCAGAGCGTCGCTCTCCTTGCCGCTACCTGGATCGGACTCATCGGAATCTATATGTTCCCGCAAGGGTTGAAAGAATCGCAGGAACTGATCCTCGATATCGTCAAAACTACATTCGCTCCTTTCTTTGCAGGCCTTGTCTTATGCGCAATCCTTGCAGCGACGACAAACGTCATGGCAGCTCAAATCCTGGTCGTTGCTTCCAACCTGACGGAAGATCTCTATAAAAGACTCTTTCGCAGAACTGCATCGTCGAATGAATTGCTCTGGGTAACGCGAGGAGGCGTGATCTTCGTCGCCCTCGTTGGATTCATAATCGCCGTTTTCAAAATCACGACGATTTTCCACCTCGTCCTCTACGCCTGGTCAGGATTGGGGGCTTCCTTCGGCCCTCTGCTGCTCATTTCGCTCTATGCGAAAAATATCAATCGCTACGGAGCGTTCGCAGGCATTCTGGTCGGCGGCTTGACGGGAGCGCTCTGGCCCCTTGCCCACGAACCCCTGGGAATAGGAGCCATGGTCGCAGGGTTTGCGTTCAGCTCTCTTGCAATCTACGGGGTTTCCTATTTGACCAGACGAGTCGAGATCTCTGCTGAATCTTGAAACATTAAACTGTTTCCAGGATAATCGTCTTATATGCAAATGACTTGAAAAACTTTAATATTCTAAATATTAATTACTTATGAGGATTTAATGACTAGGCCTTTTCTGCTGATCACAAATGACGATGGGATCCATGCTTCAGGGATTAAGCATCTTTGGGAAGCAGTCCATGAAAAGGCCGATGTAGCCATCGTGGCGCCCCTAACCGAAAAATCGGGGTGCGGCTTATCGATCACATGGGGCAAGCCCTTGAGAATTCAGCAGGTGCATTGGGAAGGGGAAACTCCAGCCTGGAGTTTGAATGGAACGCCGGCCGACTGCGTCAAAATGGCCATGGCGGTTCTCCTTGACCGCCCACCCGATCTGATCATCTCCGGGATCAACCGGGGATCCAATGCAGGCCGAACCGTACTCTATAGCGGCACGATCGGCGGAGCGATCGAGGGAGCCTTGAAAGGGATTCCAGGAATCGCCTTTTCCTTTTCCGATTTTGAAGATCCTCCCATAAGTATCACGAAACCCTATATCTATCCCCTCATCCAACATTTCCTGACGCATCCTCTCCCAACAGGCACCCTTTTGAACGTCAATTTTCCCATCAATTGCCAACATGGGATCAAAGGCCTTCGGTTTGCCCGCCAGGGCAACGGGTATTGGGTCGAGCAGCCTGATCGACGGATCCATCCCGAGGGAGACCCTTATTATTGGCTGGGAGGCCGATGGCGCTCATTCGAGGAACATGCGGATAGCGATGTCGCCCTCATGGCCCAAGGATATATCGCCGCTGTGCCGATTCATATCGCACAGCTCACCGACGAAGCGGTCTTTTCTAAACACAAGGATGCGATTGCAAATACTTTCGCTGCCGATCCGACGGCTAGTGCCCAACCTTAAATGTTTTCACAAGAAAATGGCCCTAGATTTTTCTGCAGGGCAAAG
>CAZVXG010000271.1:0-1592 GCA_964631635.1 uncultured bacterium
TTTTTGGATTATTTTGGCCGCTTTTCGGATTCAAACTTGGGGGGCTATATACTGCTGTCGATATTGCCCCCCACGATTTGAACCGAAAATCGGCTCAAAAGAACCTAAAAATCGACTGAAACTTTTTATTGAGATAGGTTCAAATGTCAAGACAGAAAATCGCGTAATCTAATACATATCAAAAAATATCGATGAATAAGAATACGATCCATCCGGGAATTTTTTTCACGATCAGCCTTTTGGGGCTTTGGCTTCTCGTCACTCCGGCTACTTTTGGATTTCACAGCCAGCTTGTAACCTACAACAGTTACTTGTGCGGGATCGCTCTGATCATCCTCGGAGAAGCTTGCAGAAGAAAACCGCGGCATTATTGGATCTGGGTAATTGTCCTGATTGGAATTTGGCTCCAGTTCGCTCCGCTGATTTTTTGGGCTCCCGAGGCTGCCAGCTATCTCAACGACACCTTCGTCGGCGCTTGGCTGATTACACTTGCGATCACGATCCATCCGTTGCCTGGAGAAGACAATTCTGACAAATCGGCCATCCCTCCCGGATGGTCTTATAATCCTTCCTCTTGGACCCAAAGGATTCCGATCGCTTTCCTCGCCTTTATTTGTTGGACCCTTGCCCGCTATCTCGCAGCCTACCAGCTAGGATATATCGATACTGTTTGGGATCCCTTCTTTTCTCCCGGGACGAAAAACGTCCTCGAATCCAATGTTTCCAAAGCATTTCCAGTTTCAGACGCCGGTCTCGGCGCCCTTGCTTACACGATTGAATTTTTCTCCGCCTGCCAGGGAGGGCAAAACCGTTGGCGTACCGCCCCCTGGCTCGTCCTCATCTTCGGTATCCTCGTCATCCCGGTCAGCCTTGTCAGCGTCATCCTGATCATCCTTCAGCCGCTCGTGGTAGGAACATGGTGTACCCTCTGCTTATGCATAGCGGTCTGTATGCTGATCGCGATCCCTCTCGCCATCGGCGAGGTAGCCGCTACGATCCAATACCTGCGGCTCGCTTCGAAACATCGCTCCTTTTTGACCCTGCTCTTCAAGGGAGGTTCATGCCCCAAAGAAAAAATCGATCGGCAAACTCCCTCGATGGATTGTTCCTTTTTGATCATTTTGAAATCGGCCCTCTCCGGAATAACCTTCCCGTGGAATCTCGCTCTTTGCGCAATTTTTGGAATTGCGCTGATGGCCGTTCCTTCTTTACTCGGCATCTCGGAAGGCCTCCTCTTCGATCTCGATCCGATCCTGGGGGCGTTTACTGCAGTGGTCTCTGTGATTTCCTTTGCCGAATACGCGCGAAAAGCGCGTTGGATCAATCTCCTCTTCGCATCTGTGCTCTTGATCGCAGCCATTTTCTCCCACGAGAGCGCATTGCTGCATATCGCATTCGCCTGTGCCATCGCGCTGCTCTCGATCCGGAAAGGCCCGATCCTTGAGCGCTGTAATACCATTGATCAAAAATAAGGTTTAGTCTCCTCGAAGAGGATAGACGTTATTCATTCAATTCATCGGTTGCGAAATCGTATCCGTGCGCTGTGAGGATGATCGTCGTCTCATCGATTTTTTTGATGAAATTCGCCTGGG
>CAZVXG010000272.1:0-1584 GCA_964631635.1 uncultured bacterium
TCAAGAGGCTCTTGAAAGAGCCCATCTTCTTCACCATCCCCATCTGTTTGAGGTAATCTTCATAGGTGAAGGAGGCTTTGCGCATCTTCTTCTCGAGCTCAAGACTCTCCTTTTCATCGAAGTGTTCTTGAGCTTTCTTGACTAGGTTGATCACATCGCCCATGCCGAGGATCCGATCGGCCATCGAATGAGGATTAAAGAGCTGCAAATCCTCTACTTTCTCTCCGATCCCTTCGAATTTCAACGGCTTCTGCGTCACCTCGCGTATCGAGATCGCCGCTCCAGCGCGCGCGCTGCCGTCGAGCATGGTCAAAATGGTTCCGGTAATCTGAACTCTCTTGTCAAATTCCACTGCCGTTCTTACGGCGTCCTGACCTGTCGCTGCACTCGCGACGAATAGGATCTCGCGGGGTTGAAGCAAAGTCTTCATCTCTTCGAGCTCTTTCATCAGCTCCTCATCGAGATGGAGCCGGCCAGCCGTGTCGACGATCAGGATATCATAGGCGTCGGCCAACGCCTGTTCATAGGCCTTCCTGGCCACTTTCAGCGGATTCTTTTCCCCATCGATCGAATAGACAGCTACACCTATGCCAGCGCCCAATTTCTTCAATTGCTCCACAGCTGCTGGCCGCTGGAGATCGCAGGCCGCCAGGAGAATCCGCTTATGTTTTTCCGTCTTATTGATGTAAGCCGCTAATTTGGCGCAGGATGTGGTCTTGCCCGATCCCTGCAGCCCGCATACCATCAGAATGGAGAATTTCCCATGCAGATCGAGAGGCGCCTCGCTGCTTCCCATCAAGGCGGTAAGTTCCTCGTGGATTAATTTGATGAATTGCTGGCCCGGAGTCACCGATTTGAGGATCGCATCTCCGATCGCCTTATCTTTGACCCGTTTTATGAACTGGCTGACGACATTGTAATTCACATCGGCATCGAGCAGGGCAAGCCGAACCTGGCGCGCCGCATCGGCCATATTCTCTTCGTTGAGGGACTTTTTTCCAGCGAGGCTGGAAAAAAGATTTTGGAATTTTTCAGTTATAGAGCCAAACATACATATCAATTTAGGCTGTAATAGTACTCGAGAAAGTTATTGCTTTTCAAGAAAAAAAAAGCGGTCCTTTCCAGACCAGTCGCGAAGAAGCTCCTGTTTGACCCACAAACCAGAAGAAAAAATTTTCCTTACCTCCTGGCCCTGGAGGGCTCCGATTTCTAAAAAGATCTGAGCGCCAGGGTTTAAGCATCGCGGAAGCTCTGTTTCCAACCGCTCATAGAATTCCGTCCCTTTCTCCCCGCCCACCAGTGCGATCTTTGGTTCGAAATCGCGCACGGAAGGATCCAAAGCGCAGTATTCGCTGGCAGAAACGTAGGGAGGGTTGCAAACGATGAGATCGGCTTTCTTTCCGGAAAACGGCGCCAGCAGATCCCCTTCGCATAGAGAAATCTCGACTCCATTGATCTTTCCGTTTTCTGCAGCTAGGGAAAGGGCGTCTTTAGAAAGATCGGAAAGAGAAACAGCGAGATGGGGCAGGTTTTTTTTCAGCGCGATCCCAATGCAACCGGATCCGGTGCAAAGATCCCAGGCAA
>CAZVXG010000273.1:0-1578 GCA_964631635.1 uncultured bacterium
GGGAGGGACGATTTGGCGAAGCGGATTGAAGCTCAAGGGGGCGGCGGGGGACATGTCCTTCGGCTTGTCCCCGCACGTCTACAGTAACCGCCTATTCCTAATTCATTATCTGTATATTATCCCTTGATCACGAGTGTCGGCGTCAATCTGACGACCCTTTGCGCCAGGCCAGCCTCTTCCGTTGCGGCGACCACTGCGTCGACGTCTTTATAGGCATCGGGCATCTCCTCTGCGATCGTCCGTTTCGAAGACGCCAGAACCGAGACCCCCTGCGATTTCATATGCAAGACGAGGTCCTGTCCTCTCCAGGCATCCATCGATTTCACGCGGCTGCGGCACCTTCCTGCGCCGTGGCAGGCGCTGCACCAGGTCAATGGGTTGCCCAAACCCGCCATGAGGTGGCTGGCGCGCCCCATATCACCCGGGACGAGGACTGGCTGTCCGGTAGACTGAAACAGCAATGGAAGCTCTTTGGCCCCCTTCCCATAAGCGCGCGTCGCTCCTTTCCGATGGACGCATAATTTCCGTTTCTTCCCTTCGAATAGATGCTCCTCGAATTTGGCGATATTATGGCAGACATCGTAGAGAAGGCGTACTTTGTGCGGATCGATCCGCAGAACTTGATGAAAGGCGTCGCGCGCCGCCGCCAGGATCTGCTGGCGGTTATTGAAGGCGAAATTCGCTGCGGCGGCCATCGCTTCGAAATAGGCTTTCCCCTCTGCGCTCCGAAGAGGAGCTGCGACGAGCTGTTTATCGGGAAGCCCCTCGGCGAATCCCCGTTTCACAAACTGGTCGAGCGTATCTTGGCAAATCTGATGGCCGAACCCGCGCGATCCTGAGTGGATCATGATGTAGGTTTGTCCTTCCTCGATTCCCCAGGACGTTGCGATCTCCTGAGCGAAGATTTTCTGTACGGCGCCGATTTCCACGAAATGGTTGCCGGATCCGATCGAGCCGAGCTGGAGGCGGCCCCGATCCCGGGCTGTTTTGGAAACCGCATCGAAGCTAGCTCCTTCGATCTTTCCACGGCTCTCTATATGATCGAGGTCTTCCAGATACCCATATCCCTGTTCGATCGACCAGGCAGCCCCTCGCTCCAGCAATGCGCGATAATCGGCGTCCGATAGCGAACGCTCCTTGCTTTGGCCATGTCCGACGCCGCTTGGGATCTTCTCGAAAATCGCTTTCAAAAGGGCGTTTCGATCCCGCTCTGCGATCTCGGCGAACGGGATCGCGACAAGAGCTAACCGGACGCCGCAGTTGATATCGTAACCGACGCCGCCAGGGCTGATCACCCCTGTTTCTACATCCATCGCAGCTACCCCTCCGATCGGGAATCCATAGCCCCAATGGATATCTGGCATCGCGATGCTGTAGCCCACAATGCCCGGAAGATGGGCGACGTTGCACACTTGTTCCAAAGGGCGCTCGATTTCGATCTCTTTGAGGAGATCTTCCGTCGCGATCACAAGTCCTGGGACGCGCATTCCTCCTGTTTGAGGTAACAGATAGGTGGCTGGGCTTAAGTATTTCAAATTAGACATCGACGATCATCTCCCATTCTAAAATATCGCTGCC
>CAZVXG010000274.1:0-1567 GCA_964631635.1 uncultured bacterium
CGAGGGGATGCGGCGTCATCGAGAGAATCTGGAATAAACGAAATCAGAAAACGCCAAAAGAGAATTTCGACGCGAGTTGTCCGACCCGGGGCATTTGCAAGGATCAAAGGCATGGCGACGAACAGGGCGCCGTCGATGCGGTTCTGGGAAACGACCCCACATTGATAGGGCGCGACGTCACTCGCATCGCGCCCCGCGACACCACTTCTCCTACAAGGGACCATATCGCGTTTAATACAGTCCACCGCGGCGGCTGCTTTCAGGCTTTTAAAGAGGGGAAAATCGGCGGTCCTTTCGACATTATGACCGCCGATCTTAAGGTGAACCGAAACGGGATTTGGCAGCCAGGCGATTGGATTGGGCAGACAGCAGGATACCCCATGTACGGCAGAGATCTCTCGTCTCAACAGTGGGGCCGCTGTCAAGCAGATCCAAGCAGGCCGGTCGAACCGATCCGAATCAAAAAGGTGGAATCTATGATCGCATCTGCCGATTTATCAAATCCTGCGTCCCCTGACAGTCTTCAAACCAGCGTACCGCATGCGCCTCGCAGCCTGACCATCGGAGCAGCTTATGACAATGGAGGCAATCCAAAACGGGACGTTATATCGGCCCTCGTGAATGCAAACCATGGCGAATATGCGCAATTATGGGGCATGCGCCACATCGTCTCATCGAAAAGCTTGCTCCAGGATGCCTGTACCGATCCCTTTACCGGGGAAACCGTCGATTGCGTGCCCTATTGGAATAAGATTCAACTGCTGCGAGATTGGCTCAGGGAGCCGAAGCAGCCTGGGGCAGAAGAATGGTTCATTTTCGTCGACGATGATATGGTCGTCACCAATCCAGGGATCGATCCTTCTGTTGCGATCGATCAACTCCGGAAAGGCGATGAAAGCGTGATCATCCCAAGAGACGTCATCGACTGGCAGCCCTGGAGATTCCCCCAAGATGCAAATGATGCGCGAATGGCAGTCAATACGGGCTTGATCATCGTCAGAAAAGACGAGGCAGCCAAAAATTTTATCGATAGGATTTGGAGTCATCGGCATGATGCTGTCAATCTAAAAGATCCCATTTGCCCCACTCTCGGGAGGTGCCAGAATCAAAACTCTTTGCATGAGCAGGAAGCTGCAGCGAAAGTCTTGAAAGAAGATCCGAGCCTATTGAATCGGGTTGTAGCTGTCCCCCTTCCACGCGATGTGGATGCACCGTCCAGAGTGGTAGCGAATACTTTCAAGCGGGATGGATGCTTCGTAAGAAAACAGGATAAGTGGGGTTCCAATGCATTCAACTACGATGGCGATAAACAAAGTCCATGGGGAGCATTCCGCCCTGGGGATTGGATGGCGCAGACAGCTGGAGTTCCCGTGTGGGGAAAACTGATTCCGCGCCAATCTAACGAGGGGGCTTGCCATGACGATCCAAATGTTCCCGAAACAGCCGTTCGGCAACAATATATCGAAGGTTTGCTTGCCGAAAGCGGCAAGCTGATGCCAGAGCAGCGGCATTAAACTGGACTTTGTCCATTTTCTGCGAGTGCTTTTCGGTGGGTCCCGGGTATCTT
>CAZVXG010000275.1:0-1543 GCA_964631635.1 uncultured bacterium
TCAAGACGACGTTCGAACCCGCCTGCAAGACGATATGCATGCTGGGGCAAGTGATCCGGCCGTTCAAGATCGCCCCTGCCAGATCGGCGTCCACTTCATCCGGGTCGATCGAGGAGACCCGAAGCCGCTGCAGCCCTTCGACTTTGTCGACTGCCCGGACGAGATCGGCCAGACTCCCTCCTCCATCGAAATCGCCGACATTGATCCCAGTCAGGACCACTTCCTTATAGCCATTCGCTGCGAGCCCTTCCACTTCCTTGACGATCTCACCGATCTGCCTGGAGCGGGACCGCCCCCTCACATAGGGGAGGATGCAATAAGTACACCAAGAATCGCACCCGTCCTGCACCTTCACGAAAGCCCGCGTATGCGCATCGAAAGCCTGGATGTTGAATTCAGGCAGCTGCTTCTCTTCGGGAAAGATCCGCTCCAGAAGGCGTTCCTTCTGAGCGTTCGGAACCACCTCGATCCGTTCATCGATCGAACGGATCGTATCGGGCGCGCTCTCGGCCATACACCCCGTGACAGCGATCTTCGCATTCGGATGCTGCCTTAAAAGAGAGCGGATTTGATGGCGCGAGGAGCTGTCGGCTCCCTCGGTCACCGTGCAGGTGTTCACGATGCAAAGATCGGCCTCTTCCCCCTCTTTAGCCAGAACATAGCCCAGCTGCCGGAGTTGGTCCGTATAGCCTTGCGACTCGTATTGATTCGTGCGGCAGCCAAGTGTAGCGACTTTGAATTTCTTGATCATGGTAGGAAAAGTATGCCGAAAAGATTCTTTTCCAAAAAGGAATCCTTCTGGTACGATGGCTCCCTAAAAAGGGATTCAGATGAATATTTCACCGGATGCTTCCTTCGTCACCATAGCCGCGGCGATTTTCTTCGTGCTGAACGCCACAGGGCAGATCCCTCTCTTCCTGGCCCTTTTGGCTCCTTTCAATCAAAAGCGCCAGGCCCGGATCATCATCAGAGAGTTGACCATCGCCCTGATCATCCTCCTCATCTTCACCTTTTTCGGCGATTGGGTATTGAAAGTGCTCGGCATTTCCCGTCCCATCATCGGAATGGCTGGCGGTATCCTGCTCTTCATCATCTCCCTGGGAATGATCTTCCCAAAGGAGAGGAAAGAGCATGAAAAACTGACACAGGAACCCATGATCATCCCCCTGGCTATCCCCGTCATTACGGGGCCTGGCGCCATCACGACTGTGATGCTCTACGCCCATGAGACGGGCAATTCCCTCCTGGTCGCCGGAGCTGCAATCGCCGCCTGGATTCCCTCTCTGCTGATCCTCCTCGCCGGTTCGCTGATCAAGCGGATTTTGGGGCAAAAAGGGCTGATCGCCGTCGAACGGTTGGGCGGCATGCTCGTCTGTTTGATCGGGGTCCAGATGTTTACAAGCGGCACGCTGCTCTTGATTAAAGATTATTTCGAAATTTCATAAAACTATTTTAAGACCATCGAAATGACCAGGCAGGCTAGACTAAGCCATTAACTTTTGCTCCTTCAGCGAAATGTAGTAGTTTTTTCCAACGATGAGAT
>CAZVXG010000276.1:0-1537 GCA_964631635.1 uncultured bacterium
CTGCCAGCAATGGTGCCACAGATTTTACGAAAGTTAAGCTGGTTTTTCATGAGATTCCCATTAAGACTGTGGTGAAAACTTGGCATGTTAATGCGCGTGTGGATGCGCTAAGGTTAGCACTTTGCAGTAAAAGATGCAAATATTTTTCCTGAACAGAAGAATTGGAAGTATTGCCAATCAGAAGGTTTGAATATCCTGAAGAGGAGCGGGCTTTGAAGACGCGGCTTGTCTTAAGATGCAGTAGCGATCAGGCATAATTTGGATAGGTCGATTGGGAATGCGCCAGTAGGCAGCCAGATGAGAAATCCATCTTCGGCTTTTAGTGGGGGGATGAGCAGATCGTCGAGAAAGGCGCGGTAGGTGGCGAGTCCGAGAGGCAAAGAGGAAGGGAGGGCGAGTCTTGCGATTTGCAGCAGGCCTAAGCTGCTTTCATAAGCAGAAGAAAGGACGATCGGGACATGCGGGGGCAGCGAGGGGAGGGAGCCGATGACGGTGGGTTTGACGACGGCGGCTTTGATCGTCGGAATTGAGAGACAGGGAAAAGTTCGGAGCGATTCATCGACTGCGATCGGCAGCTGGGTCAATTCGGAGAAGCGGACAAGTTCGGCAAAGGTGCGGACAGGTTCTTCCAGATAGTCGAAGTCTCCGGGAGAAAAATGGCGCGCGAAGTAGAGCGCTTCGTCTAGATTCCAGGAGCGGTTGCAGTCGAGGCGGAGACGGTAGGAGCCGAGGTGTTTTTTGACATGGGCGATCGCTTCATCGATCGGGAGATGGCCCAATTTGAGTTTGAGGGTGGAAAAACCGGAGCGGGGAGAGTTGAGCAAACAAAGGGGATGGCGGAGGGGGGCGAGAGAAAAGGGGAGAGAGGCAGATGCGATGCCGAAGGAGACGGAAGGGTGTTTCGGCCTGGCATTGGGGAGATCGGGCAGGAGGCGGAGGATCTCTTCGCGCGCTTCTTCGAACGTTTCCGAACTGAAGCCAGGCAGAGGAGAGATTTCCCCCCATCCATCGTTCCATTGGAGGATGAGGCCTTTCCGAAGCGGCCATCTTTGCGTTGTCGTCCGCAGAGCGTAGGTATAAAGGCGGGCTACCATAAGACCGTTACACAGAAAAACAGGGTATAAAGGACGAGCAGAAGGGAAGTTTCTTGCAGGACGGCGATGAGTTCTGCGCTCTCGCGGAAACGGAATGCCTTTTTGACGAGTGGAATCGCGAGGAGAAAAATCGGCAGGAGAATTTTGGAAAGCAGGAAAGCGGCGATGGCTGCGGCTGCAAGAGCAATGGCGTAAGCCCAGCTTCCGAACCTGCGGCCGAACCGGACGACGATCGTCCTTTTGCAAGCGAGTCTATCGGTCGCTTCGTCGCGGAGATTGTTCGCAATGAGGATGGCGGTTGAAAGCAGGCCGGGCGGAAGGCTGGCGAGCAGGGCAGATGGCGAGACGCCGCCTGTTTGGAGAAAATAGGCGCCTGCACTTGCGACGGGACCGAAAAAGAGGAAGACGAGGAGTTCGCCGAGTCCGAGATAGCCGAGTGGCTT
>CAZVXG010000277.1:0-1521 GCA_964631635.1 uncultured bacterium
CGGAATCGACCATGAGATAGAGCGGATTGAGATGGCCGCTGGAGGTATCATAGATCAGCTTGAAGAGGTCTTCCGAAAGCTTGTCCGATACTTCCGTCCAGATGCTGATGATCTTGGAGTGGCGTTCGCCTTCAGTGATGATCCCGTCCTCATATTGTTTTTTGACGACGGCAACTCTCTTGACCGCTTCCTCGAGCATTTGCTTCTTATGGCTGGGAACCTTGACGTCGCTTGTCCCCATCGAAATGGCAGCCCGGGTCGCTTCTGCGAATCCGAGGTTCTTCATCTTGTCCAGGAATCGGACAGTCCCTTCGAGTCCGATCTTTTTGTAGCATTCGAGAACGAGTTCTGAAAGCCGCTTCTTGCGAAGAACATAGTTTTGGAACCCGAGTTCTTTCGGTACGATGGTATTGAATACGACGCGTCCAGGCGTCGTTTCGATGATGCCGCCTTCGATCATCACTTTGATTTTTTCGTGGATCTGCAATCCGCGGCCTAAATGGTCGATCCGCTCGCCTTCGGCCAGTTTCTCATGCCAATTGTAGCTGCCACTCGAATGAATCGCCATCAAGACCTCGGCTGTATTGGCGAATATCTTGGTGGCTTTCTTTTCCTTCTCTGGAAGGACAATCGGGTCGTGCATCAGGTAGTAGAGACCTAAGATCATATCCTGGGAGGGAACGGCGACCGGCTTGCCGGATGAAGGGAGAAAAATATTATCAGGCGCCATCATCAAAAGTTTCGCTTCAAGCTGGGCCTCGATGGAAAGCGGTACGTGTACAGCCATCTGGTCTCCGTCAAAGTCGGCGTTGAATGCCGGCGTTACGAGAGGGTGGATACGGATGGCTTTCCCTTCGATCAGGATCGGTTCGAATGCCTGGATACCGAGGCGGTGGAGGGTAGGAGCTCGGTTTAGCAGGACAGGGTGTCCTTTGATGATCTCTTCGAGAACGTCCCAAACCTCGGGAGCTTGTTTCTGGATCAATTTTTTAGCGGAGCGAATCGTATAGACATAGCCGAGGTCTTTGAGACGCTTGACAATGAAAGGCTCAAAAAGATCCAGAGCCATCTTTTTCGGAAGACCGCATTGATTGAATTTGAGATCAGGGCCGACGACAATGACAGATCGTCCCGAGTAATCGACCCGTTTGCCGAGCAGGTTCTGGCGGAAGCGTCCCTGTTTGCCTTTGAGCATCTCGGAAAGAGCCTTGAGGGGGCGATTCCCGGCTCCCATGACAGGGTGTCCATGTCGGCCGTTATCGAATAGGGCGTCGACGGCTTCTTGCAACATCCGCTTTTCGTTGCGGACAATGACATCGGGCGTCTTGAGTTTGAGAATTGACTTGAGTCGGTTGTTTCTGTTGATGACGCGCCGATAAAGGTCGTTGAGATCGGAGGTCGCGAAGCGCCCGCCGTCAAGAGGAACAAGAGGACGCAAATCGGGAGGAATGACAGGCACGCGGGCCAGCACCATCCATTCGGGTTTGTTGGTAGATTGAGAAAAACCCTCGACAATTTTAA
>CAZVXG010000278.1:0-1513 GCA_964631635.1 uncultured bacterium
TGAGAGTCTGAGTAATTCCGCTTCCTGGGCTAGGGGCAGCCTCTTGGGCGAAAACTGCAGCTACCGGGCTTAAGAAAAATAAAGATTTTAGCATAGGATTCCTTCCTTAGTCTGTTGAAGAAAGGATGCCTGAAACGGCTCTTATCTTTCAAGAATTGTAATATTTCCTATAGAATAATCTTGTACCCAACCTTAAAAATTTTCCAGAGAATCTGACCCTATCTTTCCCAGCATGGCATTGCGCTCGATCTCATTAACTTTCTGGAAGTTGGATTCGATCTCCGCGCTTTGCCCTGCAGAAAAATCTAGGGCCATTTTCTTGTGAAAACATTTAAGGTTGGGTACTAGCATTTCTTCCGCTTCGGCTTTGACAGCGGCTTCCGCTTCAACTTCCCGCTTTTTTCTGCGGCTACCGACTCTTTGCGGAAGAGTTTGGCGGCCCTGCCCAACTGGATCGTACCAACTCGGACCCTTTGTGCAGCCGCCTTATTCCCCCGATGGACTTTGGACAGATCTTTCGCCACGGAGGCAATCAGATGCTGGAGATGATTCATCGTATCTTTCAAGGACATTCGCCATCCTTACTTTCTTCCTCTCCATAAAATCGATCAAAATTATTCCGCAAGATATTTCTGGATCTTGAGAAAGATTTCCAAAATTGCTATATGCAAGATGTGCAACGCCTGAGATTCCTCCTCTTTTTTCCCTGGCCAATGGCAGCGATGCTCATTGGCAACCCTGCCGAGCCAGCCCTGGGAACTACAGGTATTTTCACAACGCCTAAGGCCTGGTGTACGCTGCGCGCTGCGTTCTTTGAAGACTATATCTACCACCAAAGATTTCAGGACGAATTCAAACTGGAAGGATCCGAACACGTCAAGACCTTCTCGAAGCTATCCACCAACGCTGGGATGCTCACTTTGAATTTCAAGAACCGGATCGATTTCTATGGAATCGCCGGCGCTTCCCGCCTCCAGATCAATCAGGAGATCTATTCGAAAATGCAACTCGCCTGGGGCTGCGGAGGCAAACTCGTCATTTTCAGGACGGATCGCTTCTATGTCGGCGCCGATATCAAGTATTTTGAGACGGATCAGCAACCTATCTATTTCCTCAGCGAAGGCCTCGCTTTTAATCTCGCGGGAGACTTCCTGCTGCAATACAAAGAGACGCAAACATCGGTGGGCTTCTGTTTTCGGACGGGATGCATCGCTCCTTACATTTACGCCACCTATCTGATTGCGAAGTTCGAACCCGATCCGATGATAGCGCTCGCCCGTTGGCCTCTGAGCGATTTGCTCATAGATGTGATGTGCAAATCTGCCATCCTCAAGCGCCGCTTCGGCTTAGGGCTCGGAGCTACGCTGCTAAGCGACGGCAAATCGACCCTCGCTGTCGAATCGCGCATGTTCAACCAAAACGCCGTCGACGTAAATCTCGAAGTTCGCTTCTAGCCTTATTCACAAAACCTAACGGCGCGCGGTATAAAAAAAAGCCCTGGTTGGGGATGCCA
>CAZVXG010000279.1:0-1506 GCA_964631635.1 uncultured bacterium
TCAATGTAGCGCGTCAGGAATACGGCATGGAGAAAAACCCTATCCTTGACAAGCTCTCTGGAAAGGGTTTGACGGCATGGACTTGGGGTACGACCTTTCCTCGCATCGTCTGCCTCGCGCAATCAGCTGCGACAGCCAATCAGGAAGCGCGCGCTGCCCTTTTCGATGGATCTACGCCAGAACAAGCGGCTCATAAAGCTCTGGTTTCAGTTCGCGAAACGACCGATGTGATGGCGATGTCTTGCCATGGCGCCTCAATGATTTCGAGTCTGTTTCCTCAAGGAGCGGCATTCGCCACAGCGTTCACGACCACTGCAGAGGCGGCTACTTTGACTCATGATGGGGTAAGTCTTGAAATCAATGCCCGAAACTTGAAACATGCCTACTCCGCGGAGTTGAAAGGCGCTACCGCAGAGATGAAAGAGGTTCTCGATCAGACCAAAACCTGCCACTGGATTGCGACCGCGAAAGAGGTTTGTTCGATTGTGGCCGGCGTATTCGGGATGCTCTTCATTGCGACTGGGGTTGCTATGGTGCCCGGTATCGCCCTGGTCACTCTCTCTTTGGCGGCGACCATTTTAGGCATAACGCGCAAACTCTATGAAGAACAGATGCACTGCAAGCCGATTAACTTCTCAGATAAGAGACACGTGACTCTCCTTACTGCTTAAATTTTCTTTTCGCACCAGGAGAGCTCCCAAGAGAGCTCTTGGTGCGATTTGATGCCCTGTATGCAAAAATCTTTGCAATCTTCCGAGTGGATTCTCGTAGCCAGCCTCCTCATCCTCCTCGCTTCTCTTGTAGCCATTACCCGTTTCCACGAGCATCGCAAAGCTGCTCAATTGACATTATTAGCTCAAACCGTAGAAAAACCGATCTCCATCTCCATTGAAGGAGCGGTTCAAAAACCTGGTATCTATTCAGTCCTTCCAGGCACCCGTCTCGGCGATGCAGTAAAAAAGAGCCATCCCAAGCGATTTGCCAACCTGAGATCGCTCGATCTCGAACAACCGGTGGAAATGGATCTCGCGCTGCACATTTCCGAACTTGCCTCCATTCGAGTCCATATAATGGGAGCGGTTGAATACCCAGTGGAATTAGAGGTTCCCTCGGGAACGCGCCTATGCGATCTCAAGTCAAAAATTCACTATACTCCTTTGGCTGATCCGAGTTTTCTAAAAAGCCGCCGTCTTCTGAAAGACGGGGAGATTATCGAAGTTCAGAAAAAAGTTGCGCTTTAAATCGCTCTTTCTCTAAACTTCTGTACCAGTATTAAAAAACATCGTTCCAACGAACGATCCCTCCCTTTCGTATGCCACCCTGGTGGTCTCAGAACTACAGGGTTAAGCGCGAAGCACTGAGGTGAAGATTAAAATTGAGCAAAAATCGCTCATTTGCTAATCTTTACGCTTTTCGCGCCAAGCATGCCATAGCGAAGGAATCTGAACTCTAAGGAATAGGAAATACTATGTCGCTGACGTTGATAGGCCAGAAGAAAGGGATGGC